>CALUVI010000031.1 GCA_944324185.1 Candidatus Gastranaerophilales bacterium
ACCCGAATTTCTAAGTTTCGCCTTAGCTCAACTTGAAATTCTTCCCGTCTTGGATTATTCGGGGTGTCGGAAAGTTCCCAGCTTCCCTCCACCTTACGGGCTAGGCAAAGCCGTCGCCCTTCCGAAAATCCGCTCTCCCACTAGGGGCGAGGGGAAGTATACAATAGGTTGGGTTTACTAATCCGACAAAAACTTTTACAAACTAATCAAATACCATGTAACAAGAGTCAGGTAAATAGCTAGTCCGATAACATCTATAGTAGTAGCAATTACAGGACCGGATGCAACTGCAGGATCAATTTTCATTTTCTTTAAAATCAAAGGTGTGCAGGTTCCGATAACTGTTGCGATAGTCATATTAAGAGACATTGCAATCCCGACAATAAGTCCTAATTCAAGGTTATGCTGCCAGCCCCAGGTTACAAGGGTTACAACCATTCCAAAAATGGCTCCGATACTCAAGCCTGTAATAGTTTCTCTCATAATCTGGTGCCAGCCTGAACTCAGAGTAATTTGTCCTGTTGACATACCTCTGACCATAAGAGTGATACTTTGTGTGCCGATGTTTCCGCCAAGACCTGCAAGGAGCGGCATAAATGCCGCAATTATCGGAAGTGCTGAAAAAGTCTTGTCATACTTATTTGTAACAGTTACGGCAATAAATTCTCCGATTAATGTTATAAAAAGCCACGGAATTCTCGCCTTGATTGAATGCGCAAGGCTTCCTGTCAGGATATCGTCATCGTCATCACCTAAATCCGTTACGATACCTGAAGATGTATAGATTTCATCAGTTGTTTCTTCCTCAACAATGTCCTGAACATCATCCCACGTAACGATTCCTTTTAAGTGGTCATATAAATCAACTACAGGCAGGGCATTGAATTGATATTTCATAAAAATATCCGCAATATGTCCCTGATAATCGTCAATATGCACTTTTACAATGTCTTTGGACATAATGTCGGAAATATTTAGGTCGACAGGTGTTGTAAGCAAATTTCTAAGAGAAACAACTCCGACAAGGTGATTATGTTTATCAACAACATAAACATAGTAGAGTTCCATATTCTCTTTTTCCGCTTTGATACGAATTTTATCAAGGGCTTCTTTAACAGTCATATTTCCGTAGACAGTAAGAACAAGCGGGTTCATGATACCGCCTGCGGAATCTTCGTTGTATGTTAAAAGTTCACGGACTTCCGAGGAGAATTTTTGCGGCAACTGTTCTAAATACGCGCGCGACTCATCCTCTTCCATATCGCCCAGAACGTCGGCAGCTTCATCGTGAGGAAGTTTTGAAATTAATCTTGATGCAAGTTCGGTATCAATATCGCCAAGAATTTCCACCTGCAGCTGCGGCGGAAGGTATTCAATAACATCAGCAGCTTTTTCTTCATCAATAGCCGGAAAACATTTCAGCCTCTCATCCGGCTTAAGCTGCTGGAGTATGTCAGCCAAATCTGCCGAGTGATAGCTGTTTAGCTCTTCACTAAGCTGTTTTTCGGATCCGTTATCAAGGATTTCCTGTATTCTGTCTATGGTGTTTTCGATATTGGTCATGTTAGTTTAGGAGTTTAGAAGTTTAGGAGTTTAGAAGAGTTTATTCTCCTTCTCAACTACTCAACTGCTAAACTTATCTCCATTTTAACTCTTTCTATCTGTAATTGGTAAACTGTAAAGGCGCGTCGTATTTTTCTTCGTTAGAACGAAGCATTTGAATTACAGCCTGCAAATCATCTCTGCTTTTGCCTGAAACCCTTACCTGCTCGCCTTGAATTGATGCCTGAACTTTTAACTTTGTATCTTTAATGTCGCTTACAATTTTTTTAGCAAGCTCCTGAGTAAGCCCTTTTCTTAAGTTAAAAACCTGTCTTACATTACCGCCAAGCGCATTTTCAATTGGCTGCGGATCAAGAATTTTTATACTTATTCCTCTTTTTATAAGTTTTGACTGCAAAATATCAAAGATATTTTTAAGCTTCATATCATCATTTGTGGTAATTGTAATGGATTTATCAGCCTCGAGATCAATTGAAGAATTAGAATTTTTCAGGTCAAAGCGTGATGTTAAATCTCTTTTAACCTGATCAACAGCATTAACCAGTTCTTGCTTATCGAATTCGGACACAACATCAAAACTGCAATCTTTTGCCATTTTTACGACTCCTATTTTTCTACACAAAAAATGATACCACGAAAAAATGATAAAAAACAGGAGTAGATTTATAAATTACCCGCCAAGAACATTATTTAAAAACCGTTTTAACAAAGACGGCTTTAATGCATTTTTAGGCTCCGGAGTAACCGGTATAGGCATTTCCTTCCAGTATGGAGTAGTTCTAAAGCAGTCTTCACAACCGTATTTGTTGCGGAAATATACATTTGTATTCCCGCTATGCATACCGTACATTCCACACATTCCCGGATATCCGAATCCAAAATTCATCATAATTTCACCTTCACATTTACTACACTATATATATAAAACAAGTTGTTCTTCAAAAATTGCCTAATTGTAAACTTCTGTTACAAAAAGGCAATTTTTGAAAACAGATATACTTTATATAACTAAGGGATTGGAAAATTAGAGGAGCATAATATGAGAAACTTAAAGAAAAAGATTTCAGCACTGGTTTTATCAACAGTATTCGCTTCAATGCAGTTAGGTTCACTTGCTGCAGGTTTGAGCGATGCCTCAATTAATAAAATTGACGGTGGTTTTGTAAACGCAATAGAAGGTAATAATTCCTTAGACTTAAACTTTAATGGCAGTGCTCATGTAAACTGGAATCAGTTAAATGTTAACAAAGGTGAATCATTAAACTTCAATGCAGTTAACGGTGCTAACGGACTTACAATTTTGAATACGGTTAATCAGGGTATGACAACTATTGCAGGTCAGGTTAATGCAAATGCCGGAATTGCAAAATTAATTATTTCAAACCCGAACGGTGTATTTTTTGACGGCGCCCAGTTTGCAACTGCAGGTGACACAATGGTTACTACCCAGCCGTTGACCGCAACTTTTGTTGACGGAGTTATGAATGTTTCAGCTATTCCTACATCAAACACACTTGGTGTTGTAACAATAGAAGATTCAAACTTTAATGTAGGCGGCGAATTCAATATCTTAGCTTCTTCTATTAATGTAGTAGGCGGTGAAATTGCAGCACAAAACGGAATGAAAATGATTACCCAGAACGGTCAGGATTATATTGCAAACGGCTTTAAAGATACCGTAAGAATGGAAGCTGTAAATATTGACGGCGACGTTTATATTGTAGCTAAAAAAGGTACTGTTAAAACAGTAGGCGGCGGTGAAATCAAAGGTAATTTGAATATTAAATCTGACGATAGTGTTTCATTAAACTATGTTGCAGACGGCAAAGCTCTTCACGTAACCGGTGATGTTGATGTTGAAGGTAACGGAGTTTTGATGTATGCAAGAAATACTAAAGTTGACGGTAACTTAAATATGACAAACGGCGGCGGTTTCTTAGAAGTCGGGAATGTTCATGTCGGTAAAGATATGAACTTAAAGACAGTTGCTAAGTCTGAAAACGGTTACAAACACTTTGTTCACGTAGTCGGCAATAACAAAATCGGCGGTAATGCAAATATTGAATCAAAACACAATATTCACATCGGTAACTACAAAATTGAAGATAAACAATTATTAGACGGCAGCTTAGAAGTCGGCGGTAAGTTAACAGCACACGCAACAGACGGTCACGTTATGACAACAGTTAACGTTAAAGCTGATAAGATTTCCTTAAAATCCGATAACTTGAATGTATTAACAGACGGTAAAGCAGTATTGGATGCTAATGAATATGAATTCTCTTCAAACGGCTATCTCGGCGGTTTGAAAGGAACGGGCGATACAACCGTTGACGAAAAAGTAATAGCTATAATGGAAGGATATGTACCTATCGAAGATAGCGTAGGAACTCCGGGTAACATCAATATCACCGGCGGAACAATTACTAAGATTGAAACACCTACAAATGCAACAACCCAGATAGCTTCATCAGGTGATGTAAAAGTAACGGGAGCAAATGCAGGTAAGGTAAATATTACAGCTCCGGATAAATACATAGAAATTACAGGTGATGTAAATGCTGATACAATAAATGTCGGCAAAGAAACTGATAAAGTTAAAGTAGACTTTCCGGGAAGAAACTTCAAATTGAAATTCACAAATATCAAGGACAACAAAGAAGTAACCATTAACGGTAATGAAGAAATTACATACGAGATTACAAACGGTGAAGGCGGTCACAACGACGGTACACAAATCAAAGGCGAAAATACCTACCTTGTAGGTCCTGATAAAGAACCTGATCCGCAGCCTGAACCGGAGCCTGATCCTGAACCGCAACCGGAACCTGATCCGGATCCAATTCCAACACCTGATGGAAACGAAAACGTAAAAGTTTTGAGAAGCTTTGAAAATCAATCAGTAAATATGAATCAGGTATACACACCGGTAGCATACGCAGCAGATTTGGAAGATGATCAAAACGATACGGGAGTCAGAAAGAATGTTGACGGTTCGGTAACAGTCGTAAGAGCATTCCCGATGGGCAAATAAGCATAAGATGTAAGATACTCTGAAAAGGCGGATTTAAATAATCCGCCTTTTTCTGTTGTAAAAAATTGAATATTTTTAGTATAATAGACACATAAGGAGGGGGCTTAAGTATGATAATAATAGAAAAACCTTACGCGTCGGAGTTTTTAATTGATACTGTTGTTCAGAATGATTGGAAAGTATTGGAGAATGATGCGATAAGAGATGCTGATATAGAAGAAGGCGCGCTTGAGCTGGTACCTTCAGAGGCTGCAAAGAACTATTATCTGACTCAGGAATACCCTCTTATATATGCAAATTCCGAGAATGCGATTTCATGGGTTTTACAGAATCTGCCTGATTCAAACTTAAGTAATTATATACGTTTTTGCAAGGATAAAGCAGCATTCAGGGAAGCTCTATCTGAAATGTATCCTGATTTCTATTTTAAATCAGTAGAGCTGGAAGAATTAAAAAAGATGTCTGCAGAGGATGTAAAATTTCCTGTCGTTTTGAAGCCTGCAGTAGGATTTTTAAGCTTTGGCGTCCACGCTGTCAAGGATGCAAAAGAATGGAAAGAGGTTATAGATAAACTTGATAAAGAGATGAGAATGGCTGCATTTATGTATCCGTCTCATGTCGTAAGCTCTGCAAAATTTATAATAGAAGAAATGATTGAAGGTGAAGAATTTGCCGTAGATGCATACTATGACAGAGACGGCGAGCCTGTTATTTTAAATATTTTCCAGCATCCTTTTAATAATTCAAAAGATGTAAGTGACAGAATTTATTTGATGTCAACCGGGATTATGATTAAATATATGGCAAAGTTCGGGCTTCTTCTCCGCGAAATCGGGCATCTGAAAAATATTAAAAATTTTCCTATGCATATAGAACTCAGGGTTACAAAAGATGATAAAATTATTCCTATAGAAATTAACCCGATGAGATTTGCCGGCTGGTGTACAACGGATGTCGCAAAATACGCATGGGGTATCAATGTTTATGAATGCTTCTTCAGCCAGCAAAGACCGGATTGGAATACGATTTTAACTAATGCAGGAAAAGAGGTGTATTATTTTTCTATGGCAGAAGTTCCGTCAGGTCAGGACAGAGGAAAAATTCAGGGTTTTGAATATGAAAGATTTCTTGCTAATTATTCAAATGTGCTGGAAGTAAGGCGGATTAATTTTAAAGAAAATCCTTTGTTTGCTATAGTATTTGGTTCCACAAAAAGTAAAGATGAAGTGGTGAAGATTTTATCTTTGAAAACTTCTGATTATATTTTGTAATTTGATTCTTTTATATGATAAAATGTTTCTATGGAAACTCTTAAGAGATTTTATGAGAGATTTAAACAAATAGACAAAAAGAAGCGGACTTATCTTCTTGCCGGTCTTGCTGTAATTTTTGTTATGGGCTGGGCTTTCATAAGCGCGGCTTTGATTACTGCAAATTATACCCGCGCGCAGCTTAAAGGTACTCCTGATGAGCAGAAAGTTGATGCAGAGGGAATTATCATAACCGAGACTAAAGACGGCGGCAAGTATTTTGAGATTTACGGAGAAACAGGGCATTACAGCAACGATCACAGTATTGCGACTTTGCATAATGTTATAGGAAACTTCTATAAAGAAGGTAAAGTCTCAATGAGTTTTCAATCCTCAAAAGGAACTTATAACGAAAAAACAAAAGAAATCATCCTTTACGAAAATACATATATTGTGCTTGAGGACTCAACCTCTCTTAACACCGATAAATTAATCTGGTCAGGTTCGGATAAAGATACTCTGGCAGAAGGGCATGTTGTTATTAAGAAAAATAATGAGATGGTTGCAACTGCAGAGAGAGGTGTTATAAGTGCAGGTTATGAAAAGTTTAAGATAATGGGAAAAACAACGACAAAATTATATGATAAAGACGGAAATAACAGCTCGGAATCCGTGCTTCCGCTGAATAATAAGAAAGGGGCTAAATGAAAAAGGTTTTAGTTTTATTATTGTTAATATTTTCAAGTTTGGCGGTTTTTTCGTCAGATTTGATTATTGATTCCAAAACGCAGACTTATTCTGAAAAAGAAAAGAAAATAAAACTCGACGGCGGGGTTAAGGTTAAGCTTGATAATTTGACCGTACAGAGCGATCGGGCAGATGTTACTATTAGACGTAACAACAAACTTGATACCGCGACTTTTTATGATAAACCTTACGCTTATGAAGTAAATGAAAATAAGAAAAGAGAAGTTAAGGCAAATATTTTGAAAGTCTCTTTGATTAATAAGATTGTAAGAGCGGAAGGTGAAGCGCAGTCTGTTATAACAGAAGGAAATACGCCTATAGTTGTAATAAACGCCGATGCTCAGGAATATGATATTAAAAGCAGTGTTATGGTTTGCACAGGCGGGGTTACTATAAAATACAAAGATATAGACACTTTTTCTGATAAAGCTGTAATTATAGCGGATGAAAAAGGCGGATTAAGAAAGATTGATTTAATAGGTAATGCAAGAGTCAAGCAGGAAAATAATGAATCAGAGGGGCATCATTTTGTCTACAATCCTTTGACAGAGGAAATGAGCGTTTCTGGAAATACCAAAACAATTGCTTATTCAGACGACGGCAAAAAGCTTACAATTCATTCCGATTACCAGCAGTACAGCAAAACCCAGAATTCATACATAGGAAGCGGGCATGTAAAAATCTGGTTTGATGATTATTATGCACAGGGACCAAAGGTTTCGGTATTTCCCGATGCAGAGACCGGAAAACCTAATGAAGTTTATTTTACGGGAAGGTCAAAGATTGTTCAGCAGGATAAGGATATAATTGCGGATAAAATTAAAATGACAATGGATCCGAAAGATTTTGTTGCCGAAGGAAATGTAAGAACAATTATTCATAATATTGATACAAAGGACGAAGAGGATTTATAAATGTCTGAAAAAATAGATAAGGCAATGAGCCTTTTTAAGGAACGCAAGTACGAAGAAGCAATAGACGCATTCAGCTCCGTACTGGAAACAGAACCTGATAATGCGGATGTGTATAACAATATGGGTGTTGCCTATTCCTGTCTCGGAAACTTTGAACAGGCAGAGAAGTTTTACACAAGAGCAATCGAACTGGATCCTGAGTTAGCTCAGGCATATATAAACCTTTCTGATTTGTATTACAAAGCCGGTGATATACCGTCGGCTCTCGGGACTTTGCAGCGCGGAAGCTATGAATTGCAGGATAATCTGGCAATTGCACATTTACTTGCAAGAGTTTATATTGAAGATCAAAGATGGGAGGACGCTATTGTAGAATTGGAAAGAGTTCTGGATGGTGAACCTGAAAACTATGATGCGTATTATGATTTAGGGCATGTGTATTTTGAACTCGGAGATTATGAGAGTGCAATATCTAATTTTGAAAATGTAATTGAGTATAAAGAAAATAATGAACTTCTTTACTACGCGCTTGCTCAGGCGTATGAGGCTAATAATGAGATTGATAAAGCAATTTCTAATTATTTAAAGGCAATTGCCGTTAATGATAAATTTACTCTTGCTTATAAGAAAGTCGGAATACTCTTTCTTGCAAGAGAAGATTATGAGGACGCAATTGAGTATTTTGAGGATTATATAAATTTTGATATTCCGGAATCTGAAAAAGAGAGTGTCTCAAAACTGATAGAAAGAATAAAAGCCCGGGGGTAAATGTATATCGGGCTGGTATTGAGACTTACCAATGTGCCGTCATTCAGAGGGCGTTAGCCAGAAGAATCTATATAACTTATGAAAATTTCTATTCATTATTCACTCCTCACTATTCACCAGCAAAAGGGATTCTTCGCCCCTAAATTGCTGTCTGGCTCAGAATGACGGGAATCCGGTTTAACGCTAATTGAGCGCGGCTGCGTCTGCCCCCCTTGCGGGGGAAGCGGATTTGCGGACGGACGACATGAACGTTAGTGAGGTAGTCCGGATAGCGAGCAAAGCGAACAGACAGGAGCTCTGCTCCGAAAGTGAGATTTTGCGAGCGTGGAGCAAATCCAAGACAGTGACCGGAGGTCATAGGGGGGGATTGGTTTTCAGCCCCGCTCCCACATCCGTAAATTTTGCCTGACGGCTCAAGCTGGTTCGGATGGGGATTAGCTTTGACTGAACCCCACCCGCATTTGTAGCTCACTGGCGTTCGCACAACTGCGACCTCCCCAACTTGGGAGGTAAGCGCGATTATCGGGCGTTGGTAATGTGTTAATTGAGCAACAACGCGCGTTCCTTCCCTATATGAGGGAAGGATAGGATGGGTGATTGAACTGTCACTCCAAAATATGTAGAATGCGGTAAATCAAAGACTTACCGCATCAAAAAATTCCCCCGGCATTAACTTTTTATGCTAAAATTAACCTATGAACAAAAAATACTGGATAGCTTTTTTTTTTTTTTTTCAGTTGGATTCAACTTTTATTCAGCGGCTTTATAACTACTTTGGCGACATAGAAACCGCATACAAAGCAAGCCTCAATGATTTAAAGCAAATTGAGGGTTTGAGTGTTAAAAAAGCCGAAAATTTTATTGAAAAAAAGAAAAATATTAATCCTGATAAAGCTTTGGAGGAAGTTCAGAGGCGGGGAATAAATTTTGTAACTTTTGATGATACAAAATATCCTTATATGCTGTCTCAAATTTATAATCCGCCGATGACTTTGTATTATAAAGGGGATTTATTCGGGTGTAATCTTGAAAAGACAGTTGCTTTTGTCGGCTCAAGAAAAGCAAGCTTCAACGGTAAAGAAGGTGTCCGAAAAATTATAAGCGACCTTGCTAATACAGATATTTGTATAGTGTCCGGTCTGGCATCCGGAATTGATTCCGTCTCTCACGAGAGCGCAATTGCGAATAATCTTAAAACAATAGGAGTTATAGCAAGCGGGTTTGATTATACGTATCCGGCAAGCAACCGCCACTTATATGAGCAAATAGAAAACGGATGCGGAGCGGTTGTTACGGAATACTATCCGACTTTTCAGCCGATAAAATTCAGGTTTCCGCAAAGAAACAGAATTGTAACAGGACTCTCTTACGGAACTGTTGTCGGAGAAGCAGCGTTGAAAAGCGGCGCTTTGATTTCCGCTAATTTAACTCTGGAGCAGGGAAGAGAGTTGATGTGCATTCCCGGTTCAATAAATAATACAAATACAGAAGGTGTTTATAAATTAATTAAAGACGGAGCCAGTATTGTAACTTCAGGCGGTGATATTTTGAATGTACTTAACTGGGAAAAAACTCGGAATACCGGAGCAGCAGCAAGTGAAATTTTAGGCAATATTCCGCAAGACCCTGTACAAAAATTAATTTTTGATATAATAGGAGTTGAACCTAAAAGTTTTGATGAGATTCAGGGTTTAACAAAATTAGACACGGAGAGCCTTCTAACAGCGCTAACAATGATGGAGCTGGAGGGTTTTGCGGAAAAAACGGAAGGTGACAGGTATAAAAGAGTATGACAACAGCAGCGGCTGAAAAGAAAACAACAAAACCAAAAAAGGGGAAAGCGCTTGTAATAGTTGAGTCTCCTGCAAAATCTAAAACTATTAAAAAGATTTTAGGAGACGGGTATCAGATAGAAGCGAGTTTCGGGCATGTGAGAAATCTGCCGGAGAATGTCCTCGGATTTGATGTAAATAATGATTTTAAGCCGACTTATGTCATTATTCCGGAGAAGAAAAAAGTTGTTACGAAACTGAATGATTTAGCCAAACATTCAGATAAAATTTATCTGGCATCCGACCCCGACAGGGAAGGGGAAGCTATAGCCTGGCATGTCAGAGAACTTCTGGATGTGCCGGATGATAAAGTTTTCAGGATTGAATTTAATGAAATTACCCCGAAAGCTGTCAAATACGCGGTAGAGCATTCTCGCCAGATTGATATGGACAAAGTTAAAGCCCAGCAGACAAGACAGATTCTGGATAAACTTGTAGGTTACAAACTTTCGCCGGTTTTGTGGAAACAGTTAGGAAACTACAGGCTATCTGCCGGAAGAGTTCAATCAGTTGCGCTCAGAATGATTTGCGAACGGGAAGAAGAAATTGAAGCTTTTGTTCCTAAAGAGTACTGGTCTATTCATACAATTATGGATAAAGATGGTAAACTTTTTGAGGCAGAAGTTAATAAATACAAAAATAAAAAGCTTGAGATTAATAATGAGGAAGAAGCGAATAAAATAAAAGAATATCTTCTGAATCCCGAGACTGAATTTGTTGTTGAAAAGGTCACTAAAAAAGAAACAAAAAGAAAGCCGACGGCACCTTTTATAACTTCTACCCTGCAGCGTGCTGCAAGTTCAAAGCTTGGTTTTGGTGTATCAAAAACAATGCAGGTAGCCCAGAAGCTTTATGAAGGTATAGAAATTGAAGGAACTCCTGTAGGTCTTATTACTTATATGAGAACCGACAGTGTCAGGATTTCTGACGATGCTCACCAGATGGCAAAAGATTTTATTATCAATAATTATGGTGAAAAATATTACCCTCCGACAACAAATGTTTATGTAAAAGGCAAACAAAATGTTCAGGACGCTCACGAAGCTATCAGACCTTCATATCCTGAGAGAACTCCGGAGAGTATAAAACAATACTTATCTTCTGACCAGTACAAGCTTTATAAACTTATCTGGGATAAATTTATGTCTTCCCAGATGGCTCCTGCCGAGATTGCAAATAAAACAATTGATATAAAAGCCGGAGATTATAACCTCAAAGCCGGAACGAGCAAAATCCTCTTTGACGGGTTCTTAAAGCTCTATAATGATGCAGAAGAAGATGAAAAAGATGCTGATGCAAAAATTCCTGATCTTGAGCAGGGTGATAAGGTTAAATGTAAGGAAATTAATCCGAAACAGCACTTTACCCAGCCGCCTCCAAGATACAATGAAGCCTCTCTTGTAAAGGCTCTTGAGGAGCACGGAATCGGGCGTCCGTCCACTTATGCAACAATTATTACTGTTATTCAGACAAGAAAGTATGTAGAGAAAAAAGACAAAGCTCTTGTTCCGACTCTTCTCGGCAGAACTGTCTGCAAGCAGCTTGTAAGCCAGTTTGCTGATATTATGGACTACAAATTTACTGCCGGCATGGAAGAAAAACTGGATAAAATTGCCGAAAAGAAAGCAGTGTGGAATGTAGTCTTGAAGGAATTCTACACTCCGTTTATGGAAGTAGTTAATTCCGTAATGAAAAGCGGACAGAGAGTTGTTATTGAAAGCGACAAAAAATGCCCTAACTGTGGTCGTGTAATGCTCGTAAAAACAAGCCGTTTCGGAACACAATTCTTAGGATGCTCCGGTTATCCTGAATGTAAGACAATAATTTCTCTAAACAACATTGTTGAATTAGACAGTGTTGACGGAGAAAACAAAGAAGCAACAGTTGAAGAAAAGTGTGAGAAATGCGGCGGCGAGATGGTCTTGAAAGTAGGACCTTACGGAAAATATCTTGAGTGCAAAGAGTGTAAAAACCGCAAAAAATATGTCCGCTCAACAGGCGTCAAATGTCCAAAATGCGGTGAAGGCGTTATTATTGAAAAGAAATCAAAATACGGAAAAATATTCTTTGGCTGCAACAGATATCCGGAATGTTCTTACGCATTATGGGATGAGCCTACGGGGAATACCTGTCCGGAATGCGGTGAACTTTTAGTCAAAAAGAACACTAAAAACGGATTATATGAAGTTTGTTCAAATAAAACCTGCTCTTTCAGGCGTGAAATGAACGACGGCGAAGAAAAGTCAGCGGAATAATCATATGTTTAATGATATTTTTGAAAGGCTTGCTAAATCAAAATTTAGAAGCCGGTTTAAGCTTAGAGATAAAGAAAAACAGTATATTCAGGAGAAAGGATTAGATAAAATCCGCTCTCACGCTGAGGATTTTATATCCAAAAGGCTTGCGCCGGCTGATATTTCAAATGACGGAAAGCAAACTCCGATGAGAGGACATCCAGTATTTATTGGACAGCACGCAACCGCAACCTGCTGCAGAGGATGTCTTGAAAAATGGCATAAAATTCCTAAAGGAAGAAATTTAACCGATGTAGAACAAAAATACATCGTGGATATAATTATGGAATGGATTAAAAGGCAATGAGCGAATATAAAACAAATGTAATGCGGATTTTAGATAAGGCTAAAATTAGCTATAAACACTATACTTATGCAGATACTGACGCAATAAGCGGGACGGAAGTCGCTGCAGTTTTAAAACAAAATCCTGAGCAGGTATTTAAAACACTTGTTACCGCGTCTAAATCCGGAAACCACTATGTATTTATGATTCCGGTTGAATGTGAACTTGATTTAAAAAAGGCAGCTTTTGCGGTTGGCGAAAAATCGATAGAAATGCTTAAGCTAAAAGAGCTTTTACCATTAACAGGATATGTGCACGGCGGCTGCTCCCCCATCGGGATGAAAAAACTGTTTAAAACCGTTATAGATTCATCTGCACAAGCATTTGACACAATTATTTTCAGTGCCGGAAAAATCGGGTATCAGGTTGAATTAAAACCTGATGATTTAAGAAAAATCGTTCCGTTTGAGTTTAAAGAGGTTGTTTTCCAAGCCTGATTTCATTGTTTTTTATTTTCATATATCTTTCACATTGCTTAACTCTGTCGTAGCCGAGCATTATCCCGAGCATAAAATCCTGTTCGGGAGTCAGTTCGTTCAGTTTAGGGCTAAAAGTTCTAACTACATCAACACATTCCTTTGTTCCAAAATACACGTTAATTTTCTTTGAGTCAACATCGTGAATTAAATAACTAATATGTTCTTTTTTTAGTTTGTTTTCAATGCTTTCTTTATATTTGGATTTTTCAGTGGTTAAAATAAGGTTTCGGATTCCTTTTTTAAATTCATATATATGATGGTGAAAAACTCTTAAATCAGCAATCTCTGCCATAGAAGCAGGATTTTTCCCTCTGTAAACAGGATTCACTCCGCTCTGGTACATAATAACTTTTGGAACAAACATAATTACTCCTTCTAAAAAGTTAGGATATTCTAACTTTAATATTATATTAAACTATGTTTGTTATTCTGTCAAAGTGAATTTTGAAAAAGCATATTTAGTTTTAATGCCGGCTTTACCAAGCCGGCATTAACTTTTTTATTTAACATCGGATTGAATAATATTGTTATTAAAATATTTATTTGCAACGCTCATTATATCGGAAGCCGTAACTTCATCAATCATTTTAATATATTCACTCAGGAAATCATACCCGAACCCGTAAGTCTCGAAAATCCCGATATTGGAAGCTTTTTCGGAATTTGTTTCCATTGCAATTATGAAACTTCCTTTGAGCCTGTCTTTTGCGTCCTGAAGCTCCGTATCGGATACAAATTCCATCTTGAATCTTTCGATTTCTTTAAGAATTTTTTCTCTTGAATAATTAAGAGTATCCGGATTTGTACCAATGTAGGCAAAGAATGTACCTGCAAGCATTTGCGGAGAATAGCTTGAACCCAGCTGATAAGCAAGTCCGTCCTGCTCTCTTAGGTTCCTGAAAAGTCTTGAGCTCATGCCGGAGCCGAGAATTGTATTCATAACTTTCAGGGTTACAAAATCTTTTTTATTCTGAACTCCTGCTGTCTGCCAGCCGATAAAAAGCCATGAGGTTTTCAGGTCTTTAATTGTCTGAGAAACTGTTTTTGGAGCAGCTGCTTTTGTTACTCTATAATTTGCATAATTTACAGCAGGCGAATTTGTGTCCTTAAGGATTGAACCAAATTCTGTAATCATTTTTTGCGGGTCAACATTTCCGTTTATTGAAACGATGACGTTTTTAGAATCCAGAATTTTATTATAATACTTTACAATATCCTCCCTCTGTATAGCAGGAAGTGTTTTTTCCAGGATTTTATTTGAATGTGAATATACGCTTCCTTCAAATATTATTGTCTTAAAGTTTTCCAGAGCAACATTCATCGGAACATCTCTCTGCTGGCGGATTCTGTTTAAGATTTCCGAACGCTTCTTTTCTATTTCATAATCGTCAAAAGTTGCGTTATTCATAATTTCATCTAAAATTTCAATAGTTTTATCAAGCTGGGCAGTGGTTGTCTGCACATTTATTACAAAGAAATCTTCGCTGCTTGAAGGTGAAATTATAATCCCGTTTTCGTCCATAATCTGGGCAAGCTCCTGAGCGGAATATTTCATTGTTCCTTTTGTCATAACTGCAGCTGCTAAAGTACCTTCACCCGGAATGCTTTCTAAAAATTCTCCGCCTTTTGCAATAATACTCATTGCAATAATATCGTTATTTTTATTCTGATTTACAAGCAGAGTTGTTCCGTTATCAATCAGATATTTTGCAGTTCCGTTGTGTTCGGAAATCTTTGCTGCTGTATGAGCTTTTGCTTCCTTAACCTGTTCTGCCCCCTTCATTGATTCAGGAAGAACGACTGAAACCGCGCTTCTGTTAACTCCTAAGTATTTTTTAGCCGCATTTACAACTTCATCCGCCGTAACCTGCTTTATTCCGTCCACATAAGTGTCATACAATTCAGAACTGTTTGTAAGTGCCATTATATAGCCGAGTTCGGATGAAATATTAGAAGTCGATTCTCTGGAATAATACGTATCCTGAACAATTACATTTTTTGCTCTTTGTAACTCTTCGTCAGTAATTCCGTATTTTTGAAGATGGGTTATTTCTTCAAAGATTGATTTTTCAAGTTTTTCAAGGCTTGTAGGAATAAAGTTTGCGCTTATATAGAAGATTCCGTCATCCCTGTAGCTTCCGTTTGCGGCTGATATTGAGTATGCAAGCCCCTTTTGTTCTTTAATATCTCTATATAGTCTTGAAGATTTTCCGCCGCCTAAAATTTCAGCCAGAACATCAAGTGCAAAGGTTTCTTTGTCAGAAATATTTACTCCTCTGAAACCAATCATCATATATCCTGATTGTGTGTCTGTGTAATCAATTTTACGCTTCTGGCTCTGAAGCGGGCTTTCTTTTCTATAGTGTTTATTTATAGGTTTTTTATATTCCTGATTAAATGATTGCTGGATTTTTGCAACGGCTTTATCCGGCTCAACATCGCCTACAACAAGAGTTACCATATTAGAAGGAGCATAGAAATTATTGAAATATTCGAGAATTTCTTCTCTTCTTATTGTTCCGATAATATCAGCCGAGCCGATAACTTTTCTCTTGTAAGGGTGTTTTGTATACATCATATCGTTTAAGTTGTCATAAACTTTTTGAGAAGGAGTGTTGCCGTCTTTTGCAATTTCTTCCAGCACAACTTTTCTTTCTTTTTCAAGTTCTTTTCTCGGAATCTGCGGGTTAAGAAGCATATCTGAGTGCAGTTCCATTGCTGTGTCAAAGTATTCGGACGGGATTGTTATGTAATAATGGGTAAAATCTTTGCTTGTAGCAGCATTAACAATGGCGCCTTTTGATTCAAGAATTCTGTCAAAATCTCCTGTCGGGTGTTTTTTTGTTCCTTTGAAAAACAAATGTTCCAAAAAGTGTGCAACACCGTTATTCGTGTCATTTTCATTAATAGAACCTGTTTTAATCCAGGTATCTATTGTGACAATCGGGTTATCTTTGATTGGATAAACAACAACAGTCTGCCCGTTCGGAAGTTTCTGTACTGTATAATCCGCTGCATAGCAGGATACAGTTACTAAAAATAACGCCAGTATAACTAATAATTTTCTCATAAAATCCCCTCATCAAACTCTATTATAAATATATAGTAATATATTCCAAAGAGAATTTCCAGCCGGATATGTATAATAATTGTAAAAACCTCTTAAATATGATATTATCAACTTATGGAAACTCTTGATTTAACATCTTTCGAAAAAGCTTTGAACAGTTTATTTGAAGTAATTGAAGTATACAATTCTGATAAAAATAATCTCATTACCAGAGATTCTATGATACAGAGATTTGAATATACATATTCGATTTCTTTGAAAATGATAAAACGTTATCTTGCAAAGAGTGCATTTGTGTTTGAAAACCTCGAAGGAATGAGTTTCAATGAAATGATTCGTCAGGCAAATAAAATGGGGCTTTTGCGTTCAAATCTGGAAAAATGGGATGATTACAGACAAAAGAGAAATCTCACGTCACATACTTATGATGAAGAAGCTGCAAAAAGTGTTGTTTCCATAATAGAAGATTTTGCTCTGGAAGCAGAGTTTTTACTTACCAGTTTGAAGAAATAAGAGGTTCAAGTGCAGGAAGAAGAGAAAAAATTCGGTCTGCAAAAAAGACATATTGATTTTGTTATTGATATTTTAAAAAACAATATTCCGGAGGGCATTTTTTATATATTCGGCTCCCGCTCAAAAGGAAATAACAAAGAGTATTCGGATATTGATATTGCTGTAGATAACGCGGGAAACAGGCTGTCTCCTTCAATTCTCGGCAAGATCTTACAGGAATTTGAAGACTCAACACTGCCTTATGAAGTAGATGTTATTGACTTGAATTCAATCGAGAAAAATTTTTATGATTTAATAAAGGATTCTCTTGTAAAGCTTGAAGTTTAAAAAATTATTTTTCAGAATATTTAGCCGGAGTATAGACGTATTTGTACGTATTTTTTGTAGTATATTCTACCGGAATAACAACGTCTTCTTCCTGCTTTTCTGTTTGAACATCTTGAGGTATTTCAACCTTTTCTACCGCAGGTTTTATCGTATCTTGAGGTTTTGGAGCCGGTTTAGAAATTTTCTTTTCCGCATGTTTTTTTAATGCGGAAGTTTGTTTTACAGTTGGCTTTTGCGGCTGAATTTTTGGGGATTCTGTCTCTTTTTCGGCTTTCGGCTCCTTAACAGGTTCAGCTTCCGGCTTTAGCTCTGTTTCTGCCTGTTCAATTTTGAGAGGCTTCTCCGGAGTCTCTTTTTTGTTTTGCAGGCTGAATATCAGCAGTACAAGAGCTAGTGCAAGCACTCCGGCAATAATAATTGTTATCAAAACTTTTTTATTGTTCATTTTATTACCTCGTTTATTATTTTAATTTATGACACAATTTTTTGTCAATAAATAGAATACAAATTCTGATTACCGGAACATTTTTGTTGTGATAAGTTAAAATTTGTCACACCTTGCGAGTGTGTTTAGTTATTGTCGGACTGAAGCCCGATCTATTTGCATTCTTGTCATTGTAAGGGGATTGCGCGGTAGACTTTTGCCCCCCCCCTTGCGGGGAAAATGACCGTGAGGACAAAGGGGGAAATTTTTATTACAAGTTTAGAATTCTTGCTCCCCCCAATGACGTAAAACCTGACCTAAAAATTTTATTTGTCCAAGATTTGTAAATTTTTTTATTAAAAAGGTCGGGCACACATACGTGTGCCCGACCTTTTTATTTTCTATAAATTATCCCCTATACATTGCAAGCGCAAACGCCGTCTTTGCAGCAGTAGTTCAGAGCTTCCTGAGCTTCTGCCATTCTTACTTTAATACGACCGTCTACTGCAATACCTTCACCTGTTTTTTCAGAAATCAACAACGGGTTGATATCTAATTCGTCGATGAATTTGAAGTCGTTAACTAATTGAGATAATCTCAATAAAGTTTCTTCGATTTGTTCCATCTGAGCCGGTTTAGTACCTCTTGCGCCTTCAAGTAATTTATAAGCCTTAACTGACTTAATCATTTCTTTAGCGTCAACGTCAGTCAGCGGAGCAATTCTGAAAGTTACGTCCTTCATAACTTCGATGAATACGCCGCCTAAACCGAACATCATCATAGGTCCGTATTGAGGGTCGGTTGCAATACCGCAAACCATTTCTCTGTTGCCTTTTACCATTTCTTGAATGATAACGCCTTCAAGACCTTCAAGAAGTCCTTTTGCTTCGAGCTTAGAAATCAAGTCTTTATATTCTGCTCTCAATTGTTCAGCAGATTGAATGTTGACTCTAACACCGCCTACGTCAGTTTTGTGAGAAGTTGTTTTTGAAGTCATTTTCATAACAACCGGATATCCGATAGAATCAGCTATTGATACAGCTTCGTCTTCGGATTTTGCAAAACCTGATTTACATACTCTGATTCCGTAAGCGTCAAGTACATCAATTGATTCACGTGTTGTTAACTGATCTCTGCCTTCATTAACAGATTTAGCAATGATTTCCTGAGCTTTTTTGTAATCAATATCAAATGTTGGGATTTTGCCTTCTGCTCTTTCCATCCATAATCTCTGCTGATTCAATCTGTTCAAGCCGTCAGCAGCTTCTTCTGCGTACATAAAGAACGGCATGTTAACATCCATATCAGAAATCTTGTTGAAGAATTCGCTCTTAGTCATAAATACACCGATAACAGGTTTTTGCGGATTCTTAGCCTTGATTTCCATAAGAGCCTGAGCAACATCGATATCTTTCAAGCCAAGGAACGGAAGATAGATTGTGATAATCATATCAACATTTTCATCAGCTATAACTGTTTCTAATGTTTGCTTGTAGTGCTCGATAGGAGCAGAAGCAATCATATCTACAGGGTTTTTAACAGAAGCAGCAGCCGGTAAGAAGCTTCTTAACTTTTCTTTTGTAGCGTCTGTTAATTTAGCCATCTGCATACCATGTTCGCAAACAGCGTCTGTAGCCATAATACCGGGACCGCCTGAGTTTGTAATAATAGCAACTCTGTTTCCTTTAGGAATAGGGCAGTTTGCAAAAACTTTAGCGGTTGCAAACAGGTCTTTAAGTGAGTATTCTCTGATTACACCTGATTGCGCCAATAATGCATTAGCAGCTTTATCAGCACCTGCTAAAGAGCCTGTATGAGAAGATGCTGCACTTGCACCTGCTGCAGAACGTCCTGCTTTAAGTGCAAGAATAGGTTTCTTTTTAGAAATTCTGGTAGCTAATTTTCTAAAGTTTGCAGGGTTTTGAATTGATTCCATATAGAGAAGAATTTGTTCTACGTCAGAATCATTTTCCCAGTATTCAAGAGCAGTTTCAGCGTTAACATCAGCCTGATTACCGATTGAAATAAACTGTGCAAAACCAAGGTTAAGGTCTTTTAAGATGTTTAAAATACCGCCGCCTAAAGCACCTGATTGAGATACGAAACCGATGTTTCCTCTCTCAGGCAGAGATTCGGCAAAGCAGCCGTCCATTCTGATATCAGGGTGAGTGTTTACAACACCTAAGCAGTTTGGACCTACACATCTCATGCCATATTCATGAACTTTTTCAACTAATTGTTTTTCAAGTTCTGCACCTTCTGCACCAGTTTCTTTAAAACCAGCTGTAATTATGCATAAGCCTTTGATACCTTTTTCGTGGCATTGATCAATTGTTGAAAGTACAAATTTTGCATTAACAACAATGATTGCCAGATCAACTTCTCCTGGAACTTCCAGTACAGAAGTGTAAGCCTGTAAGCCTTCAATTATACCCCCTTTCGGGTTAACAGGATAAATTTTACCGTTAAAATTGTATTCCTGTAATCTTTTCATAATATCTGAACCAATTGTGTGTTCTTTGGTAGAAGCACCAATAACCGCAATTGATTTTGGTTTCATGATTTTGTCTAAAACGTTCATTAGTCTCTTCCTTTCTTGTTTTTAAAAACCACATGAAAATTATATTACAAACACTGTTTTTGGGGTAAATATTTCGGTAACTTTTGTAAATTTAAGTTAAGAAAAATGACTTTTGAGGCAAAAAATATTTTGAGATGATTTAATATAGGGTAGAAAGAAGTTTTTTATGAATATTAAACCAACAATTTACGATACTTTGCCTAAAAATTTATATCATATAACAACGACTGACAAATTTATGAAAATAAAGCAGGATAAACTCCTTAAGGCAATGCCGGATACGTTAACAAACGGTATGGTTAAGGGTATTTTTGTGTTTGATCTGGAAAATTTTGTTCAAAAGTGGACAAAAAGCAAGCCGATGAATTTTGCACGGTTGATTCTGGATTATATTGGTAAAGATAAAAAAATAATAATGTTAAGAATTCCCGTTAAAAAACTTCCGGAAGATGTTGTAAATAATATAAGAACAAGAGATGTAGACAAGGCTATTGATTGGCGATTTTCCGGCTCTCAATACAGAGGAAAATCTTCTGAAGGTGTTGTTGGTTATAAATATACGGAAGCAAAGCATAAAACACTTTTAAATGGTGCAGTGGAGCATATTGTACCATCGGACGTTAATCTGGAGAAAATAGAATGTCTCGGAATGTCTTCATACGATTCAAATCGAAGTGTTGCGGATATATTAATGGAATTTTTTAAAGGACAGCCGGAAGAAAAAGTTATTAAGGATAATATTGATACACTAATATAATTTTCATGCTAATATAAAATCATGTAATTAAGAAAGGAATTAAATGATGGAAAAATTAGCAGATATTGGCGTATTTGGCGGCTCGGGGTTTTATAAATTTTTGGAGGATATAAAAGAAGTTAAAGTTGAAACTCCTTACGGCATGCCGTCTGACAGTTTGTTTATCGGAAAAATCGGCTCACACAATGTAGCGTTTATGCCGCGTCATGGAAGAAGCCACACAATTCTTCCACATTTAATTAACTACAGGGCAAATGTTTGGGCAATGAAAGAAGTCGGCTGTAAGAGAGTTATTTCTCCTTGTGCTGCAGGAAGTTTGCAAAAACATGTTGAGCCGGGGCATTTTGTAATCTGCGATCAGTTTGTAGACTGGACAGACGGCAGAAAGACAACTTTTTTTGAAGGACCGATTGTAACTCACCCGTCTGCTGCCGAGACATACTGTCCTGAACTTAGAAAATTAGCAATTGATACAGCAAAAGATTTAGGCATAAAAGTTCACGAAACCGGTACTGTTGTTGTAATAAACGGTCCTAGATTTTCAACAAAGGCTGAATCAAAGTTCTTCACTTCTCAAGGCTGGGAAGTTATTAACATGACAGCGTTTCCGGAAGCTTATCTTGTGAAAGAAATGGATATGTGTCCGTTGAATATTTCTCTTATAACTGATTATGATGCAGGGCTTGTAGGAGATGTTCCTCCGGTTTCTCACCACGAAGTTATTCAGGTATTTAATAACAATCTGGATAATTTGAAAAAACTTTTATTTACTATGATAGAAAAAATTCCTGCAGAAAATAACAATTGCGAGTGCGCACAGACAAGAAAACATTCGCAGCTGTAATTTCAAATATTAAGACCGCACCCGAACCCTCTTTTGTAAGGATAGGAAACGAGACTAAGGAGACAAAATGATATCGTTTATAGTGGCAAAATTATTTTATTTTTATTATTTGCTGTTGATTATAAGAATTTTCTTAACCTGGCTTCCAAATATTGACTGGAACCAGCAGCCGTTTTATGGTTTGCGCTCAATCACTGATCCGTTTTTGAATATTTTCAGAAATGTGATTCCGCCTATCGGAATGCTTGATATATCTCCGATTTTAGCAATAATTTTATTAATGGTTCTTCAGGGAGTTATTTGCGGATTCTTGCAAGGATTAGGCTTATGATAGATATTGAGCTTATACAAAAGGCTATAGCTTTAACGCAAAACGGAAAGATTCAGGAAGCAAAAGAAATTTACGAAGATTTACTTAAAAAAAATCCCGATGACGGAAATTTATTATCTGTCTACGGGCTTTTTTATGTAAATATCGGGGATTATGATAAGGCGTGCGAACTCTTGAGACGGGCGTGTGAAATTAATGAAACTTTCGGGACTATATCAGCCCTCGGGTTTGCGGAATTTGAACGGGGAAATTATCTTGAAGCAGCGCAAATTCTGGAAAAAGCTATTAGTTTAGGCGAAAATCCGGATATTTACAACAAACTTGTAATGAGTCTTTTTGAAATCAGAAGTTACAAGAAGGCAGTTGAGTATGCGGATAAAATGTATGAACTGTATCCGGACGATGTGAGAGCAGTTGCAAACAAAGTCAAGGCTTTGACCCGGACAGGGAAACTTATCGAAGCGGAAAAGCTTTGTGTTGAGACTCTAAAAAAGAATAACCAAGCCGCGTCTTTATGGTTTCATCTCGGGTTCTTAAAGGAACTTATCTATTGCAACGACAAGCAGGCAAAAGAATGTTATCAAATTGCCTCTGACCTTGGAAATCCGGAGGCTGATTATAATATTGCAGTAAGCGCCCAGAAACTCGGTGAGTATGAAGAGGCGGAAAAACATTATAAAATTATGCTTGAAAGATTTCCTAATGATATTAATACAATAACTTCACTCGGCATGTGCTATTTGACTCAAAAAAAGTTTAAAGAAGGATATGACCTGTTTTTCAGGCGGGATAAATCTAAGTTTAAAGATTTATCAAACAATTTCTGGAAACCCGGAGATAAAATTGATGATGAAATCAACATAATATGCGACCAGGGATACGGCGATCATATTATGTTTGTAAGATACTTACCGTTTTTGAAAGATAAAAAAATTACTGTAGGCTGCCGTGAGAGTTTGAGAGAACTTTTTTCTAAAAATTATGCAGAAGCGGATTTTATTCCCCATGAAGAGTTGAATCCGGATAATCAAACGCTTTTTATAACAGACCTTGCGTACGCTCTCAATATGGATTTTGATAATATTCCGTTTGCGGAAGGGTATTTGAATGCGGAAAAAGCTGCAATTGAAAATTCCAAACCCAAAGTCGGATTCTGCTGGGAAGCAGGAAGCGCCGGCATTAGAACAATGATTAACCGGACAATCAATATAAAATTCTTTGAAAAAATGCTGAATCTGGAAAACATACAAGTTTATTCTTTTCAGGTAGATGACACACTGGACGGCAACGGCAGATATCCGCAGATGATTAATCTGGCAAAAGATTTTAAGAATTTTTCCGATACGGCATCTGCTCTTAAGGCAATGGATGTTGTAGTGACTGTTGACACTTCAGTTGCGCATCTTGCAGGTGCTTTAGGCGTAAAAACTTATCTGATGCTTCCTTATGCCGCTGATTGGAGATGGTTCAGAGATATAAAAACAACCCCATGGTACAGAAGTGTTGAAATCTTTAAGCAGCAGGATTGTATCTCGTGGGAAAAAGAAATTAATGAAATAGTTGAAAATCTAAGGGGTTTAAACTAACAAAAAACAAAATTTACAGGGTTTTTATTTTGTATGGTAAAAATGAATTTCTTATCAAAACCTGTATGGAAAAATTTTTCTGATGTGAAGCTCTGCTCTTTTTCGCTTAATAAACAGGGGCTGGGTGAAATAAGCGCCAATGTTTCCCATAGGCGTGATAATTATTATTTAACAACACTCACCGCTAAAGACGGAAAAACTCTCGGAACGGATAGTTTTGGTATGTATCCGGAGGAAAAGCGAATGTTTGATTTTGATATAACAACGCTGCCGTTTTTCAGAGGGAAATTCCGTTTGGGCGAACTTATGCGTCTTATAAGCATTATGGAAATGTTTGAAAATAATCTTGAATTTATGGAATTATATTCACGTGAAACCGCTATCAATTTTCATGCAAAATACGGATTTCGTCCTGACATAAAAAGGTTTTTGCACAGAGATATGACACTTAAAACAATCTCAGAAGACATAAGGTTTGAAGAGCTTTCTCAAAAAGCAAAATTTCTGATTGATAAAGTCAAATCAAGTACCCGCGGAGAAGAGCTGCGGAACCTTTGCCGGCTTACCTCAAAACTTGCTGATGAATATCTGCAAAAAGTTAAAAATCTGCAAATTCAGGAGCAGAAAATGTTTCTGTTTAAAGAAGGGTTTGATATGAAGCTTAATAAAAATGATATTTTACAGCAAAAAGACAGGTTTAATGATTTGTTTGAAAAACACGGAATTGATTATAAAATCTAAACCCCTGAACCTTTGACTTCAATCTTTTTCAAACGCTGTTCAATTCTTCTGTACCATTTTAATTTTCTCTGGAAAAGAGTTTCGTACCCTTTAAAATTAGCATGACTTATATCATAGAACTGTTTGTCGCATAATTCTTCAAGTGTTTTGCCGAGAAAATGCGTATATTCTTTTCTGTCAGGCTTGTCGCTTGTAAGTTCTATTACTTTACCCATCTCAACAAGAACCTCCGGTCTGTTGTCTCTGAGGAACATATAATTAACCGCAACCGGCATGAGATGAACTTTTCCGTATTTTTTAGCGGCTTTTTCCGCTATATAAGTTAAGCCTGATTGAAGCTCAATAGGTCTGTAATTAGGCGGTTTAATTATTCCCTGCGGAAACAGGTAAAGAATGTTATTTAAATCTCCCAGAACATTAACAGAATATTTTATAGCCTCCATAGAAGCCTGCGGAGATTTTTTGTTAACATTAAATGCTCCGCCTCTTCTTAAAAGCGGAAACCGGTTAAGCTCTTCCACCATCAAGCGGATTTCTTTTTTGAAAATTCTGTTACAGATATTATACCCGACAATTCCGTCCCACCAGTTGCTGTGAGGCGCAAATAAAATTATAGGAGTATTCATATCTCTTAAATAAAAATTTTCAGCCCCTTTGTACCTGAACGCATAGAATCTGTTTTCCAGCATTCCGTAGAAAAATCTGTCAGCTACCCACAACCAGAACGGTGAAGTTTGCGCCGGACGGAACTTCTCGTCAATATTCCTTAACTTTGTCGGCGGTACTTCCGAATATAAATCCTCTAAGTTTATAAACATATTATCTATAATACACATTTCAACCCTTTTTGTGAACACTCTTTAGTATTAATTTAATTAAAGTTTACAATTTGAAAAGAGATAGGAGTTTAACGCGCAGCTGTCGTCCGATTAACGCGTTCTCTGCGCCCGATAAACGCGTTTACCTCCCAAGTTGGGGAGGTCGCATTTGTGCGAACGTTAGTGAGCTACAAATGCGGGCGGGGTTCAAACAACGTAAAGTACCCCCCTACCCCCTTCGGGTACTTCCCCCGCAAGGGGGGCAGAAGCAGCCGCGCTCAATTAGCGTTAAACAGGATTATCGTCATTCTGAGCCAGACAGTAATTTTGGGGTGAAGAATCTCTTTAACTGGTGAATAGTGAGGAGTGAATAGTGAATAGAAATTTTCATAAGTTATAGAGATTCTTCGGGCTCACGCCCTCTGAATGACGGCAATCCGGTAAGTCTTAATACTAACCCGATACATTTACCCTCGTAATGACACCAAGCTGGTAGACTTACCTACTAACCCGATACATTTACCCTCGTAATGACACCAAGCTGGTAGACTTACCTACTAACCCGATACATTTACCCCCGCAATAACGCAAATCCGGTAGACTTTCCTCAAAGCCCGATACATTTACCCCCAAAACCTGTAGACTTACATGTCAGTCAAAATCCATTTACCCCTTAGAGCTTTCATTGCTGCGATATTGCAAAGCCTGGGTTACATGCTCAATAGAAATATTTTCTTTTCCGTCTAAATCAGCAATTGTTCTTGCAAGTTTTAATATTCTTGAATACTTTCTGCCTGATAGCTGGAATTTTTGCGCCGCAAGTTTCAAAAATTCCGTAGTTTTTTCATCAGTTTTACAAAAGATTTTAATCTGAGCGGCATTTAACTCGGAATTTGTAAAAATTCCCTCGTTTTTGTAGCGTTCAGCCTGAATTTCTCTTGCTCTTATTACCCGCTCTCTTATTTTTGAAGAAGGTTCGCCTTCAGCTTTTGTATTAATAAGCTCATCCGTTGTCAGTCTCGGAACATCAATTATCAAATCAATTCTATCCAGAAGCGGTCCGGATAATTTTGAACGGTACCTCTGTATCTGGAATTCAGAGCAGGTGCATTGTTTCTCTTTGTCTCCGTGATATCCGCAAGGACAAGGATTCATTGCCCCGACC
>CALUVI010000032.1 GCA_944324185.1 Candidatus Gastranaerophilales bacterium
TATAAGATGTCGGAATTTGGCATGTTTTTAGATTCCGCACAAAACACCGAAAAACAGTTCTTAGGCTGTCTATATGACGGTTATGACGGTAAGATTCCCTCAAAATCAATTAAGCATGGTAAGCGGGAAGCAAGTATTGAGGACATGCCTGTAAATTGTCTATTTCTTTCAGATCCAACCCTGTTTAGCAGCGGGAATCTCAAAAATATGTTCAACCTGCTTATGCAAACCGGCTTAGGTAGAAGGTGCGTTATATCTTTCCAGAAACAACAGGATAAAATTATTGAATATGACAAAGAAGTCGCTTTTAGAAAAGAACAACAATTTTATAAAGATTGCAAAAAACTTTCTGAACGATTTATGGAAATCTTCAACAAAATACCAACAAATGCGGTTTATGAAATAACAGAAGAAGCCCTGAAAGATGTTCATTATCTTTATAAAGTAAGAATGGAAGAACTTGAAAATGCAACAGAAGATGTCTTGCGTAAAAAAGAAATTCAAAGCCGGCAGCACAAAGCCCTAAAAATTGCATGCCTGTATGCTTGCTTAAATCACCCGACAGAGTTGGTTGTTAATGCGGAAGATATGCAGCAGGCTATTGATACCGTTGAATTTATATCACAGGATTTTGAAACATTCCTTAGATACAAACCTAAATCTGATGATGCTTATGATAGATTATGGGATTTTTTCTTAAACAATTTAGGTAAAGGGTTCACAAGAACTGATCTCATATACAAGCACTTTAATAATTTTGGCATATCTCGTGATAAATTCAAAGACCGCTTTGATGATTATATTGAGTCTTTACAGGAAATGGCACTTGAAAAAGGTTACTTTTTGGAAGATACATCAATTAATCGGAATTCCGGCACAAAATACAGGCTCATTAAACTTGAAGAACAAGAATTAGGCGAAGATACCCGAACACTTGAAGATTTAATTTAATAATCGTTATTGTCGTTACTATTGTCAATGTTTTTCTTGACAATAGTTTCGGCGATTACGGGCGGCAGTCATTGTCGAACCCTTTTTACAACCGTACAATTACAACTTTATCGACACTAACGGAGATTTTTACAAATGAGATTAAATGTAGGACAAGTTTTGTATTATTTGACGCCATATTTCAATAAAAAGCAAGGTGATGAATTTATATTTCAATGTCCCTATTGTATGGACACCGGCAGAGATAATTTAAAGTTTAACGAGCGCAAAGGTATACTGCACTGCTTCGCGAATCCGGAACATTCAAAGATGATTTATAAAGAAATTATGAGCAACCCTAAGCTAAGAAGATTAAGCCAGCCAACACAATACGAATACCAAGATGAAACACCTCCTTTATCACCTGAAATTCAGTTATATTATGCTCTTGCTTTTGATACACGAAACGATTATTTATTAGGTAATGATAAACTGCTGGAATTAATTTATCAAAAGCGTGGCATTACAAAAAAGACAGTTGAATTTATGAATATAGGTTTTAGTTGGCAAGATGATAAGTGGGTATTTCCAAGCTACGGATATAGAACGGATTTCGGCATGGATATATTAGGTTATGAACTCCGCCCTAGAGATTTTTCTAAAAAAGGAATTTGTCGCTCAAAAGGCTCACCAAATAATCTTTCTGCAGTAAATCGTTATAATAAAGACACAGAAATTTTGTGTATAGTTGAAGGCTATTTAGATGCTTATACGTTATGGCAACACCTGAATGAACACGACCAGTCAAGTAAGTATCATATCGTAACTCCAACAAACGGAATAAATTCTCTACCAAAATATATTGATCGTATAGAGTTTGACAAATACAAAAAACGCTATCTTTTTGTAGATAATGATGAAGTTTCAAGACCAATCGCAGGCAAAATCTGTGCTAAATATCCGTTTGAAAACATCCGCCTTACCTGCGGCTGCAAAGATTTTAACGAGCATTATTTGAGGTGTATTAAAAAATGTCCAGCATAGTTAAGTTTATTTTGTCAATTCTTTTATTGCTGATTGTACACTTTTTTCCTGCCAACCGACAATTTTATCAGCATTTGTTGTTACAATTTGCGAATAATGTTTCTGCGCCCACGGATTTACTCCTAATATAGGTTTATTCATTGACACTGCTGTTCTTATCTCAAAACCAACCCAATCACTACAAGAAGAATATACTGCAGTAGGCACAATAAAAACACTACATTGACGTATGCGTTCAGTAATTGCATCTTTTAATTGAGAATTTGTTAATCCTGTCAATTTTTTATCAGCAGAAATACTGTAATCATAAATTGTAACACGTGGCGTGTTGTCTGCCCACTCTTTTAGTTTTTCATAGTCATCGCTGTAATCCCAACAATGTGATATAAAAACCTTTTTGATTGCTGCCATAATTAAATCTCCTTTTTGTTGTTAAGTAATGATACAAAATTTTCATACCAACCAGTAGGCAATCCTTCTTTTTGATATGTTTCTTTTATTAAATTTAGATTTTTTAGTGTTGATTTTAATGTCCATTTATCCGGTAAAGGTTGCAGAGTAGATATCCAACCTAAAACTTCTTTTGCTTTATCATAATTTTTAGATAGAATATATAATTCATAAGCAGTTGCTAACAACCAGTAATCAGCAGAAATACTATAATCATTAAGTTCAAGATTGTATTTAAGAATTGGAATAATTTCATTCATTTCAGCTAAAGAGTCTTCAGAACCTTTTACTAACAAAAGAGTTGCTAAGTTAATACCTGTATAATAGTCTCTTGTATCAAACTTAAAGCCTTCTCTGTAGTTTAAAATGGCTCTTTCTAAGTTAGGTTTAAAACCTACACTTGTCTTGTCTAGGATAGCTAATTTTTTATATGCACTTCCTATTAATCCATATGTTTCACTAGAATCCCCATGTTCTCTTAAAATTTCTTGTAAAAGCACTATAGAGGTTTGAATATCTGAAAAATCTCCTTTCTTATTATAAGCTAATGCCTTTTGTTGTTTTACATATAGCAAATTTTTAAGAGCAGAGTTTAATTTATTGTCTATAAAATGAATTAAATCATCCCAAGCTTCAAATGATTTAAAACTTTTAATAAGTTCAAAAATTAAATATTGATAAGGAAAATCTTTACTATCCATCTCGGAAATAATCCCAATAAGCTCATCTATTGTTTTTGCATTTCTTAATTGGCCAAGAAAATTTGTTCGCTGTTTTTGGTGTTCTTGATATATTTGTAATTTTGTCTCATCCAATTCTGTCTTAGGAAAATCATCAATAAGTGCAAAAGGTAAACTATCACACTTATACTCAGAATTAATAACACCCTTAATTCTGTTTACCAAATTATTTTTTAGTGCTTCCGCAGATGAATCACTAATAACACCCTTTTCCAATTCATACGGAATTGCCCTCAGAGGTTGAATATCAAATGGCGGTCTTGTACTTTTATCATATATTAAAATCGTAGTACAAGGTCTTGCACAATGCCGTATGCCCAATTCGTAATAAACATTCGGATTTTCATTAGTGATATCAACAATTACTATATCCGTACAAACCAAACGCTCAATCATAAGCGTATGAATAATACCGCTATCATTTTCTTCATCTGCTCTAATAATCGGAATTCTAAGTTCATCTGCTGCCGGTTTGATTGCTTTATTATAAATCGCATCAAAATCAATAAAATATCTTTTATTATTAGCTTTTTTTGTACCAAAAGGCATTGCGACAAAAATGTTATAGTTGGTCATTAGGATCTCTTTCATACTAAGTTATTTCTACACATTCCCTTAATTTCTCTCGGGTTATATTTATATTATAAGGTATCCCTTCGTAAAATCTGAAAAAATAAACAAAAAATTAATATTTGAAAGATTATTAGAAAATTCCTCAGTCCCCACGTAGTCCCCAAGAAGGATATTTTGTGTATATTTACGGTAATGTTTATATGCCCAAAATCCACTAAAAAAGCCACCTTTGGCTGGTGGCTTAAATGGAGGAGGAGGTGGGATTCGAACCCACGGTACGCTCGCACGTACGACGGTTTTCAAGACCGCTCCAATCAACCGCTCTGGCACTCCTCCAAAGGTATTCAATTGGTAACAGATTTAATATTACACAAAACATATTTTTTTGTAAAGCCCTATGCCTGTATTAATCTTTATTATATAATAGAATAGTACTTATATTCAGGCTTATGTGCAATCAAGAACTGAGAAACGGCGGGGAGTATGTTTGATTATTTTAGAGGATATATTACTGACAAAAGAAAAACTGCTAAAGGAACTTATTTAACTATAGATGTATCAGGCGTTGGATATCTTTTAGAGGTGGTTGAAAGAGATTTTATTAATACAAGCATTAACGAAAAAGAGACTCAAAAGCTTTATGTACTGCTTACTCACAGGGAGGATGCAATGTCTCTGTACGGATTTTCAAACAAGGAAACCAGGGATATTTTTCAAATTCTTTTATCGGTTTCCGGTGTCGGCGCCAAAATGGCTATTGCGCTATTGAATGAATTTGATGCGTGTGATTTGATTTCTCTTGTAATTGACGGGGATTTTAAGGAACTTACCCGCGCAAAAGGTGTTGGACCTAAGCTTGCCCAGAAAATTATTCTGGAATTAAAAGACAAACTCATTAAAACCGAGCTTCCTAAAGCCGCCTGCAAACTTCCGCAATCACCGGCGGTTGAAGATACGCAGGCTGTCCTTCTCTCACTCGGGTACGAAGAAAAAGAGATTGAAGACACTCTGGCAAAAATCCTGCCGACAATAGAAGATAGCTCTAATTCAGAAGAAGTAATTCGAAAAGCTCTTACCTGTCTTTCTATGTAAACAATTGTAACAATTTTCTATATAATTCTAAAGTTTTACCTTAAATATGCCGTAAAAGAAAACAGAAGGTAAAGAAAACAGATGTCTGAGAAGGTAGAATTATTAAAGAAAATAGAGTTATACAGAGCTTCTCATCCGGATTTAAAGAGACTTACGGATGAGCAGATAATCTCGGTTATGGTTGAAGAGAAGGTAATAACGTTAAGCGAAGCGGAGAAGATATCTGTTTTCGGGGTACAATCCGGCAGCAGGGAAGGCGAGGTTAAGTTAGGAAATACTAAAACCCGCACAATAACTCTTCCTTCCGGCAGAAAAATTGTAATTAAAGACGGTATAACCAAATACTATGCTGCAGATGGCGTGGAACTTAAAAAAGAGTATTTTGAAAAACAGGAGGGTCAAGTTGATGTAAGACCTTCAGGCAGATATTCTGTCACAAAAGGCGGCAAGACCGGATATTATGCGGCAGACGGAACAGAACTTAGTGAAAAATATTTCAAGCAGGTAGAAGGTAATGATACTAAAGTAACACTCTCCGACGGCAAAACCTATAATCTTAATGCAACTTTAACTAATCGTATAAACAACGTTAGTGTTAATTTAAAAAAAGCCGAGGATAATAACGGATTTATCGGGAAAGGCTGGAGCTGGTTTAAGAACACGACCGGAATAGGTGACAGCTCGGATAAAGTACGAGAAGCTCAGGAAGCGGAGAAGAAACTCCTTGCACAATTTAATTCAAACGAACAAAAGCGTCCTCAAATATTCAAGGAATTGACCGGAGTTGATTATACGCCTGAAAACCTTGAGAAATTTATTAAAGGTGAAATTAAACTAAAATCCGAACAGGCGCTATCCGGCTATAAAGAAGGTCAGGAGATGGCATCTGATGTTGCGGGCGATATTGTATCGGGTATTGCAGCGGTCGGAATTTATACAGCTTCTGTTGCAGCAGCGCCGTTTACGGGCGGAGCAACAATTGTTGTGGGGGTTGCGGCAGCAACGGCAAGCGGAGCGTTAATTAAAGCCGGAGTCAAGGCTGCCGATACAATAGGAACGGATAGAGAATATACCTTTGACGATTTTAAACAAGATGCTGTGACGGGCGGATTCTCGGGCGCCATAGCACCCGTAACCGGCGGTTTGGGCGGTGCTGCCGGAAAAGCCGCTGCAACAAGATTAGGCATCCAGGCAATAAAACAGACCGGAAAAGCCGCTGCCGCGCAGGGTACAAAGAGCGGAATAAAGACAGCATTACTCAACCCTACGGGATATGAATATATCGGCGGGAATGTATTAAAGCGAGGTTTGGCAGTAAGTGCTGAGATGGCAACTGATGGAGCAGTCGGTGGAGCTGTAGATAACGCCTTTAGAACAGCTTATGACGGCAGAAGTCTTAAGGAAGTTGGAACCGCAGCAGCTGAAGGTTTTGTCGGCGGATTAATCATGTCACCGGTTATCGGCGGCGGAGTGAAGGGTGTTGGTGTTACATTCAACCGGATAAAAGGAATTGATGAGTTTTCATCCCTTGTAACAAACTGCAAGAATCTAGGTGATGAAGATTTACTTAATTTGTATCAGTATTACAAGAACTACGAGCAGAAATGCATTTTAAATAATAATCCTGTACCTGATATGAAGCAGGCAGGGTTTGATAAATTGATGGAAGAGATTAACTCAAGAGGTCTGAATGTTGAGGGTTCTACCTCTCCACACAGTATTGAATACTACAAAGATAAATTGAGAAATAATCCAACTCCTCAAAACAGTAATACTGATTTTGGTATCCCTAAAGGAAGGCTGAGAGCACCAAGAGCAGGATTTGATGAAACAATGGAATCATATATAAACATAATTAGAGATAATCAGAGTGAAATATCTGATATGTGTGCAAAATATCAGCGAGGTGTATATAACGAAGAAGAATTTGCAGAAGTTTACGCAAAATTTCTTGCAGAAAAAATGGATATGCCGTATTATCCGGAATTGAGGAAAGTTGTTAATAATGATTATGCAGGCGGTATGCAAAACACAACCAATACCTTGTATTACAATTTATCAGGAATGGAAAGAATAAGTGATTTAATGGGTACAATTAATCATGAAATGCATCATTTTCTCCAACAAAAAGAAATTTTTTCAACAATTTCAATAGAAGAATATTCCGCCTTGAAAGCAAAAGCGGATGTTATGAGTATATTACAGGACAATCCGCAATATTATAAATCACGGTCAGAAATTACAAATGCAATAGCAGAACAAACAAAAGCTTATATAAATGATTTTAAAAATGCCGGTTGGGAACAAGTACTTAAGAGGTATCCTAAAAATACAAATCAGGATTCTCCATATACTATACGTGCAAAAGAACTATTGGATGCAGATTTAAATTATATAGATGATAGAGCAAGTTATTACTCTAATCTACTTGAACGTGAAGCTCATGAAATCGGTACCAGAACCCAGGTTGAGATTGAGTATAGCATTTTACATAAAATTAATCAGGAAGAGAGAGATTTAGCTCTGGAAATTTATGATACGTTAAATTCTCCTACTTTTAATGATGTTGATGAAGCTCAAGAAATTTTACATATATTTGAGGCTCACCCATATAACTTAATTGAAATTGTAAAAGAAGCCAAAATTATGGGACTGGATAATGCCGATGATATTATAGAGAGAATAATATGAGTTAACTATTATGTCAACCGTTTTTTGAATTCACTCAACCGATTCTTGTAAATTATTGTAAACTTTTTTCAAATTTAGGCAAATTTTATTTTTACGGGTTTTCATATAAAAGAATAGAAGGTTTTATATGAACTTGAATATCCAACCAATAAATTTTAATATCCAGAATGTCCGCTTTAAGAGCAATCCTATATCTAATCCTTACAATAATCAAAATCTGGAGCGCTCTCCGGAAAAGGATTCTTTTGAAATGTCCGTCGGATACGTTAATGACACGCACGGGCAGGTTAACAACATGATGAGGATTTTATCCGGAATAAAAGGTGATTTGAAGCTTGCAGGCGGTGATATAGACATAGGTGACGAGAAAAACGAAGCAATTCATTATGCAACAACAAAATTTCTTAATATTGCAGATATAAAAGCAACAGTTCTCGGAAACCATGAAATCGATATGAACCAGAAAAGCTGCATTGATGCAATAAACAGGTTTAACGGAGATTTGCTTGCAATTAACTTTGACCAGAAACCTTTAAGCGAACAAAGCGAAGAAGAAATCAAAAAATTCGGACGTGCGGATTTGAAGAGTTATCTCAAAAAATCAACTGTTGTTGAAGTAAAAGGCGAAAAAATAGGCTTAATCGGCGCCTGCCCTATGGATATGCTGGAAAGATTAACCCACCCTAATTATTACACTGACTGCTCGATAGAAGATCTTGATGACACAATTGAAGATATTCAGGAAGAAGTTGACAGAATGAAAGCAGAAGGGATTAATAAAATTATTCTGCTCTCTCATATGGGACACAAACGTGATAAAATAGCCGCTGAAAAACTCGACGGAATAGATGTAATTATAGGCGGACACACGCACGAATTAATCAAAGACATAAAAGAAGGCGAAAACCTTCTGTATTCCAAATCTGGAGAGCCGGTTATAATAACGGAAGCAGGAAGAGAAGGAAACTATTTTGGCAAACTCAACCTGACATTTGATAAAGACGGAGTTATTACAAAGGCTCAAAATAACATAGGAGAAACAAGACTTTTCCACAAAAATATGATTAACCAGTATGTGTTTGATGATATTTTAGGCGAGCCGGAAAAGGTCGGGTATGTAAAACAAGCGCCGCCACCGCCTTCCAACCTTGCGGAAGAAAATCCGCATGCAAACTTTGTATGCGACATTATGAGAGAAAAAACAAATTCCGATATTGCGCTCTGGCACCATAGCGGAGTCAGAAGCTTTTTCCACGAAGGAGAAATTGATTCACGTGACGTAAAAGATATGGCACCGTTTTTGGACTATGTTGTAGTGGCAGAAGTTCCGGAAAATATTATTGTTGATGCTTTCAAAAAAGCAATAAAAGCTACTTATGATTCTCCGGTTCTTAAGCCCGGACTTTTGGCTGTATCAGGGCTGAATTATACAGTAAATCCTGATGAAGGAACACTTACAGATATGAACTTTATCGACAAAAACGGAGTTGAACACAAAATCGATATTAATAATCCGAGAAAAGACAAGACATACAGAGTTGTAACGGACGAATTTTTAATGTCGGCAGGCGCTGATTACAATGTTTTAGCTCCTGAGGAATTGTATATAGAAAAATATCCGTATGATAAGGATGTATTAGCAAGTGCTTATATAAAAGAAATGAATGAGCCGATTGTAATCAACCAGTATGGTCGCATACGTTATGAAAATCACGATGACGACGATGACTAATATCAACTAGCAAAAAATATATTTACCCGTTTTAGTATCTAAAAAGCAGGAAATCATGAATATCAAAATATCACCGCTAAACATTAACCCACAATTATTTTCGTTTAGAGAATCAAAGGTATCTAAACAAAACAGTCTGGAAAAATCTCCTGCTAAAGACAGCTTTGAAATGTCTATCGGATACGTAAACGACCTTCACGGTCAGACAAACAATATGACAAGAATTCTTTCAGGGATTAAAGGTGATTTGAGGGTTTCGGCAGGTGACAATAATATCGGAGATGAAAAAAACAAAGCGGTTAATCTTGCCGTCATAAAGTTTATGAATCTTGCAAATATTAAAGGTTCAGCGCTCGGAAATCACGAGATGGATACAAAGCAGAAAGATTTTGCGGATACGGCAAGCAAGTTTAACGGAAGCTTTTTTGCAGCAAACCTGAATCAGGATTTAATTGAGGAGGAAGATCCGGAGGAGGTTGAAGAGCAGGAGAGAATACAGTTAAGCAATTATATTAAAAAATCAGCAATAGTAGAAGTTAAAGGCGAAAAAATAGGGCTTATCGGAACTGCACCTGTTGATTTAACAGAAAGAATTACCCACCCGGCTTACCACAAAGACTGCTCTGTTGATGATTTAGACGATTCAATAGAAGATATTCAGGAAGAAGTTGATAAATTACGCAAACAGGGAGTGAATAAGATTGTACTGTTGTCCCATATGGGAAATGAAAGAGACAAGATTGTTGCTCAGAATACCGAGGGGATAGACGTTATTATAGGCGGACATACGCACGAATTAATCAAAGATTTGAAGGAAGGCGAGAATCTTCTATACTCCAGAACCGGAGAGCCTGTAGTTATGACAGAAGCCGGCAAGAACGGAAATTATTTCGGCAAATTAAATCTGACTTTTGATAAAGACGGAGTTATAACAAAAGCTCAGAATAATCTCGGAGAGACAAGACTTTTCCCTAAAAATATGATTAACCAGTATATAATAAATCAGATTTTAGGCGAGCCTGAAATTGTCGGTTATATAAAATCTGCAGTAGAGCCGCCATTAACATTGATTGAAGAAAATGCTCACGCAAACTTTATGTGTGACGCTATGCGCTATGAACTTGGAACTGATATTGCCTTATGGAATAACAGCGGAACAAGAAGTTTCTTTCAGGAAGGAATAATTGATTCCCGTGATATTAAGGATATTGCGCCATTTGAGGATAGAATCTCGGTTGCGGATGTTTCAGAAAAGAAACTTGTCGATATGTTCAAGCATACAATTGAAGCGACTTACAGAACCCACGGCAATAAGCCGGGATTGCTTGCGGTTTCGGGTTTAAATTATACGGTTGATCCGGAGGAAGGTAAACTTACCGCAATGAATTTTGTAGACAAAGACGGTAACGAGCATCCTATTGATATAGAAAATCCTAGAGAGGATAAATTCTATAAAGTTGCCCAGGATTCGTTTATGATGTTTGAAGGGGCGGATTTTGATGTTTTAGCGCCAAAAGAAGAGTGTATAAATTATCCGTTTAACAAGGATTTTATTGCCTGCCGGTATATTAAGCGGCTTAATACCCCGATTGAGATTAATCAGACCGGACGTATAAAATTTGAGAGTTAAAAAACGGATTTTGATGGAGAAATTAGCCATCTTTTCGGCAAATTTCTGCAATGGTTTTATGCAGAAATTTAGGGAGTTCGGAAGCCAGAACGGAATATTCGGTCAATTCCTCAGAAGCTATTTCTCCTGTTCTGGAATGCAGGTAAACTCCAAGTTTTGCTGCTTCAAATAAATCTGTTCTTATTCCTGTTTTTATATTTACTCCCGACCTTTGAGCGAGAAGTCCTGCAATAATCCCTGCCAGAACATCGCCGGAGCCGGCTTTTGCAAGCGCCGAGTTTCCGTGCTGATTAATGAATACTTCTTTTCCGTCAGTAATAGTTGTTCTGTGTGTTTTTAGTACCGCAACACAATTGTATCTTTCAGAAAGCTTTTTTGCACTTCCTTCCAGATCATCTAATACCTCATTAAGGCTTATTCCTAACAACCTTGCAGCTTCCAGCGGATGCGGTGTAATTATTAAAAACTTTTTGTTATTCTGAGCGTAGTGAAGAATATCTCTATCGGATTTTCTATGCAATTCCGCTAAAATATTTAAACCGTCAGCATCAATTACAGTCGGAGTTTCCAAGCTTTGCAGCGCTTTTATTACTTTTTTGAACAAGTTAACAGATTTTCTTTCTAAGCCTAATCCGCACCCGATTAGAACAACAGAAAAACTGCCGATTTGTTTTATCCCTTCTTTTCTTGAAAGATACACCGCTTCCGGAAGAAGAGTTGAAACGGATTTTATAATATCCTTTTCTGTCGCGAGTGCTGCAAATCCGCCGCCTGCTTTTAGAATAGAAACGGTTGATAAATAAGCCGCTCCGATATAATTTTTGGAGCCGGAAAAATTTAAAACCTTACCAAAGGTTCCTTTGTTTGAATTTTGTTCACGCTCCGGCATTTTGTATTCGCTCATATAATCTCCCTTATGGGATGAATATAACATAATTTTGTTTAAAACTCAATTTGAATTGTTATAATTAGACTTCCCGGAGTATCGTCATTGCGGGGGTAAATGTGTTTTGTTGGTGACTAAGTGATTAAGTGACTGAGTGACTTGGAACTGTAAAAATGTAGGTTGGGTGAAACCCAACAATAACTACATTATATTATTGGGGGGGATATTGAAGCTGATAAGTCTAACTCCCAATTTTGTGTCATTACGAGGCGCGTAAGCTCTGTGGTAATCCATTTAGTTATTGTTGGGTTTCACCCAACCTACTTTTTTAAATTGCTCTTATTAATGCTGATTCTGAGTCAGAATATAAGATTAATACAGAAGTATAGGAATTAATCCGATATATGTTTTACAAATTACCCGGGAGAGCGGCTAAAAGCCGCCCTCCCGGGTTTACTTTTTACAAAATCTCTCTTTGTCTTATAACCTCGTAAGTTACAATTGCTACAGAATTAGACAAATTCAGACTCCTTTCGCCTTTAACCATCGGGATTGTAATTGCGCTGTCTCTTTTTACATACTCTTCCGGCAGTCCTCTGGATTCCGGACCGAATACCAGAAAAACTTCGTCCTCAAATTGAATATCTGTATATTTTTTCTTTGATTTTGTGGTGAGGTAATAAAATTTGCCGTCAGGAAATTGTTCAAACAATTCGTCCATAGAATTAATCCTGTGCAAATCAACGTGCTCCCAGTAATCCATTCCCGCGCGCTTTGCGTATTTGTCAGTAAGTGCAAACCCTAATTTGCCTACAAGGTATAAAGAAGAGCCGGTACACACACATAATCTCGCGATATTTCCCGTGTTCTGCGGAATTTCCGGCTCATATAAAACAATATTAATTTTTGCCATTTTATTTAGTTTTCGTCCTTTTTGAATAAATATTTTGCTTCAATTATAACAGGAAGTCCTCTTATAACGCAAAATACAATTGCAAACACTGCAGCCCAGAAACCAATTGTCCAGATGATTTCCCGGTTAGGGCATACAGGAATTTTTGCGGCTATAATTAAAACAAACGCAAGAACTTTTGCAACCGCGTAGCTGATTCTCATAAATTTTGAGCCTGTAATAAATTTGCAAACCGGATTAACCTGCATTCCAAAAGGGGTTAGCCCTTTTTCCATAGCTGCACTTCTTATTGTATCTGTGATAAATCCTCTTGTGATTGCAATCAGCGGGAACAAAATATTCAGCCAGCCCATAACCGCAAATAAAATCCAGTATGTGTTTTCAACGATTCTGTCGCCCATAATATCAAGAAGAGCGCCAAATTTTGATTCTTCGTGGAACTTTCTTGCAACATAACCGTCAAGCCCGTCGAGAGCAAATGCAATTATTGTAAGCGCAAGCGCCCACACATAAGCCTGAGTGTTTCCCTGATAGCTGTAAATCAGATACACTGCATAAAACATTACAAAAATTCTGAAAATTGATATAAAGTTAGCCATATTAACTCCTTGATATTTAGTTTAGAAGTTTAGGAGTTTAGGAGTTGAGAAGAAGTTAATAAGAATCTTTCTAAACTGCTAAACTTTTTTACGCTTTCATTCTTGAAAGCGCAAAGTCTTTCTTATTCAAATCCTCGACTTTTGAACCCAGCATAATTTTTTCTGCTTCTTCTAAAATGCTTACAACCTCGTACCCGTTAGCGCCGTCAGAGCGCGCTTTTTGACCGGAAGCGCAGCAGTTTACAAAGTGCTGGCATGCAAGTTTTAAAGGCTCTATTTCAAGATAATCAAGCGCATAATTCTGGGTATTTGCCGGCTTAAAGTTATCATAAACTTTTAACTTGTCTGTAGGCGCGGTATCATCAAATATTGCAGTTGCTTTTGTTCCGCGAACAAGCAGCATAACGTGCTTTTGCGGAGTAATCCAACTGTCTGAAATATGTGCAACAAGTCCGTCCTCAAATTCGATTCCGAGATGGGTGATATCCATAATGTTATTTTTCTCGGAAGAACATCCGATTGCGGAAATTATTTTGACCGGATTTTTGCCTGTAACATAAGCAATCATTGAAACATCGTGCGGTGCTAAATCCCACATAACACTTCTGTCGTTTTTATGATAATTTACATTTAATCTGTCGCTTTGTGCGTAAACTAAATCGCCTAAAACACCTTCTTCAATAAGCATTTTTAGCCTGTTTACGGCAGGATGATATAAAAGCAGATGATCGACCATTAAAACAAGTCCTTTTGATTCGGCAAGCTCGGTGAGAACTTTTGCTTCTTCAGCGACTGTTGAAATCGGTTTTTCTACATAAACATTTTTACCCGCTTCTAACATAGCTTTAACTATTTTGAAGTGGGTATGGCTCGGTGTAACAACCGCAACACCTGTAATATCAGGGTTGTTAATTATCTCATTGAAATCTTTTGTAACTTTTACTCCCGGAAACTGTTCTTTTACTGTTTTTAAAGATTCATCATCTAAATCACAAACAGTATCAAGCACATTGAGGTTGTAAAAATTGCGGACAATATTGCGTCCCCACATTCCGTAACCGATAACAGCGACTCTTTGTTCTTTCATACTTTCTCTTTCCTTTATTTATAAGAATATTATATTACAACGAATTTTTAACGTAAAGGTATCGAGAGATAAAGAAAATATAAATTTAGATTGTAAAAATTTGTAACAAATATATTAATCATTTGTTATAAAACTTCAAAATGTGGAATTATAATATATATGGGATATGTAAAAAAGATTAAGGATATGTATACATATTTAAACTTTTCAAATGTTAAAATAATCCATAATCCGCTCCCATGGCTGCTTTTGGCTTCGGGGGAGGGGAGAAGCCTGTTGTAGAGCGGACTTTGGTTGTGTAGATTTAGTTGAGAAGTTTAGGAGTTTAGAAGTTGAGAAGGATTTAAAAATAATTCTTTCAACAGAGACTTCATTGCATTTAATGTCCGCATGTTCCCCTCGCCCCATTGGGGAGAGGGTAGAATTTCAAGTTGAGCTGGGGCGAAACTTAGAAATTCGGGTGAGGGGTTTAAACAATAATAAGTTACCCCCTCGCCCAATAACCGCGCCTACCTCCCAAGTTGGGGAGGTCGCAGTTGTGCGAACGTCAGTGAGCTACAAATGCGGGTGGGGTTCAAACAACAAAAATTTAACCCCCTCCCTAACCCTCCCCGCCGGAGAGGGAACGCGCGTTGACGCTCGATTAGCGCATATCCCACTCCCTCAATGACGCCCAACCGGTAAGCTCGTCGACCAGCCCGAGCATTTACCCCCGCAATTTCATCAAGCTAGTAATTCCAACTTACCAGCCAAAATACATTTACCCCCCCCTTGAAAATTATTTTTGTTAGCAATATAAAAGTATGTGGAAAAATTAATTTTGGGAATATAAATAGTTATGGGAATTTATTTTTTATCATTAGGATTGCTGCTTTTGGGCGCTTTACTATCTATCGTTGTAAGTGAAAAATGGAAGATTAAAGTCTGCACGATTTCTTCACTTTTATCAACAGGATTGATGTTGCTTCCGGCACTTGCAGTTTTATTTACAGGTATGGAAGTCGGAAAATTAGTCTACATGTCGCCGGTGGTAGGATATGTTGATTTTAGAATCGATTTATTATCGGCATTCTTTCTTGTGGTGATTTCAGTTATGAGTTTTCTCGGCGTTTTGTATGCCAACGGATATATGAAACCGTATCTGGGCAAGGGAATGAACATTTCATCGCATTGTTTCTTTTTGATGATGCTGATTGCCTCAATGATTATGGTTGTTACGGTTCAGAGTGCAATATTCTTCCTGATTGTGTGGGAGATAATGTCACTTTCATCTTTCTTCCTTGTTATATTTGAAGGCGAGAAGAAGGAAGTTTTAAATGCCGGAATTAAGTATCTTGTTTACATGCATTTGTCAATGATATTTATAATGGCAGCGTTTGTAATGCTTGATGCACATTCCGGAAGCTTGAGATTTGCAAGTTTTGCGCCTCATGTTCAGCCGGGCAGCCTGTATGCAAATATTGTATTTATGCTTGCTTTTATCGGTTTTGGTATTAAGGCAGGTTTTGTTCCTTTCCACAACTGGCTTCCGGATGCACACCCTGCTGCACCGAGTCATGTATCAGGTATTATGTCGGGTGTTATGATTAAGACAGGTATTTACGGAATATTAAGATTTTTGTTATTTATAGGAATACCTTCCAAGCTTATATCTTATATTGTACTTGCGGTTGCGGTTGTTTCTGCTTTATACGGTGTACTTTATGCAATTACTCAGCACGATATAAAAAGGCTTCTTGCTTATCATAGTATTGAAAATATAGGAATTATCGGTATTGGTATCGGAATCGGTATGCTGGGGCTTGCTTATAATAACCATATTGTTGCAGTATTCGGGTTTGTCGGGGCTATACTCCACGTGCTTAACCACTCAATATTTAAAGAACTGTTGTTCTTTGCTGCAGGCAGTGCTTATTTAAAAACCCATACAAGGAATATTGAGCTAATGGGCGGTTTAATCAAGAAAATGCCTTATACAGCTTTGCTATTTATAATCGGTTCTGTTGCAATATGCGGAATCCCGCCGTTTAACGGATTTGTAAGTGAATTTCTTATTTATGCCGGAATGATTCAGGGTGTTCCTTCATCAAGCATGAGTTTGTTTGTCGTTCTGATTCTTTCAATTGCAGCTTTAGCAATGGTCGGTACAATGGCAATGCTCTGCTTTACAAAGGCATCCGGTATAATGTTTCTCGGAAATCCGAGAGGGGTTGAGCTTGAAAATGTTACAGAAGCTCCAAGGGTAATGATTGCTACGATGACGATTCTGGCGTTTCTTGCATTTTTTATCGGAATGTTTCCGCAGTATTTCATAATGATTGCAATGGTTCCTGCAACAATGTATACAGACGGGTTGAGGGGAGTCGGACCGCTGGCTTCTGTATACAATATGACCGGTGAATTGAGCTATTATTTCTTTATGTTCTTTATCCTGCTTGCAGTTCTTCTTGGTGTAAGAAAATTAATAGGCATAGGCAAGAACGAGACAAAACATGTAACCTGGGGATGCGGATATGACAGGGCAAATAATCATATGCAGTATACTGCATCTTCTTATGCGGATTTGTTTATATCAACTTTGAGACCGTTATTCAAGAGAGTGTCTCATATTAAAAAACCGAAGGATTTATTCCCTAAGGAAGCTTATTATGAACAGGAAATTCAGGATATTGAAGAAGCTTATATAGTTAAACCTCTGATAAGCTGGGATGAAAAATTCCTTACGAAGTTTGAGAGAATCCAGAACGGCAATATTCAGCAGTATATTTTATTCGGACTGATATTCTTAATTCTGGCAATAATCGGTATGGTATACTTTGGGGGTTAGGATGGCAATAAATTTATTTAATATATTAATACTCTTATTCGCGCCGTTTCTAATGATAGGTGTTATCAAGAAAACAAAAGCCTTCTGGGCAGGCAGAAAAGGTGTAAGTATCTGGCAGCCTTTATGGGATTTTGTAAGACTTATGAAAAAGGGCGCTGTAATCAGCGAAACAACCTCGTGGGTGTTTAGATATACGCCTGTAATCGGGCTTGGTGCTGTAATTTTTGCGGCAATGTTTGTTCCGCTTGCAACAGGCAGAGCAATAATAAACCTTCCGTTTGCGTTTGTAATATTTTCTTACGTGTTAGGTCTGGGGAAATTCTTCTCATTAATTTCCGCTCTTGATACAGGAAGCAGTTTTGAAGGTATGGGAGCTTCAAGAGAAGCGTGTTTTTCAACAATAGTTGAGCCGGCATTCTTTATTGCCTTAGCTTCAATTGCTGCTTTAACCCAGAATTACAGTTTTGAAAGTATAAAATTAATACTTCAAAATGCCGGCGGGTATGGTTATATTATAATTGCACTTGCTGCAGTGACTTTATTTATAATGCTTTTGATTGAAGGCTGCAGGGTTCCGGTTGATGATCCGACAACACATCTTGAGTTAACAATGATTCATGAAGTTATGATTCTTGACAACTCCGGTATTGATTTAGGTTTAATCACCTGGAGCGCCGGTATAAAGATGTTTATATTTGAAGCTTTGATTGCCAATCTTTTGATTCCGCTTAACTGGATATGGTGGCAGTCTGCGCTTGTGTTTTTAGCGATTATATTTATTCTTGCGGTAATTATAGGGACTGTTGAGTCATCAATGGCAAGATTCAGAATGACGCACGTGTTTGAGTTTATATTTTTAATGTCAATCACTGCTCTGTTAATTCTGGCTCTTGTAACTTACCGCATTTACGGCGGGGGGTAAATTTAGAAAAGTGTAAATTTTTATTCACAGGTCACTACTCACCACCAAGAACAGAAAGGTAAAATAAGAAAGAAAAATGGAAAATATTTTTATAATCTTATTAGGTTTATCAATGATATACATAGCATCAACAAGCAGGCTGAGAGCGCATGTAAATATGCTTATTGCTCAGGGTTTGCTGCTGTTTCTGGTATGTCTTGCGGGTTTTGAAAAAGAACCGTGGTTTAATTTGTCAATGTTATCGGGAATTGATGCGATAAAAACAAATATGCCGCATATCATCGGATTTTTATTTGTTGTTGTAGAAACGTTGATTGTAAAAGCTTTTGTTATTCCTCTGTTTTTAAGAAAAGTTGTAAACAGGACAAATGCCCACAGGGATACAGACGCTAATATTCCGCATTTTTATTGCCTTGTAATATCAAGTGTAATTTTATTTGCAGGCTTTTTGATAGCAAATATTAATGTTCCTGCTCTAAAACTTGTTTCTCCGATGTACTTCGGGGTTTCAAGCGCAATGATTATTACAAGTTTGTGGTTAATTACCATTAAACATAAAGTTTTATCAAATGTAATCGGTTTTATTACAATGGAGAACGGTATCTTTTTGTTATCGCTTGCCGTTGCTCATGAAATGCCGGTTATAGTAAACCTCGGGGTATTGCTTGATATATTTATAGCAGTATTTATCTTAGGTATGCTGGTTAATGAAATCAGCAATGAATTTGACGATTTGGAAGTCTCACAGTTATCAGGTTTGAAGGATTACGATTACAATGATTAATTTAATTTTATTGTTCCCGCTTTTAGCGTGCTTAATATTATTTATATTTAAGAAGAAGTTTTTAAATAATCTGCTTATATGTTCATACGCGGTAATACATTTTCTTGTGTCGCTGGCTTTTTGCTGCGGCTGGGATTTTCTCCCGATGGTGCCGCATTGCAGATTTTTTGCGGTTGATAATACAAACAAAATCTTTCTTATGGTTATGTCTGTAGTATTTCTTGCAGTTGCAATTTATAATATCGGGTATTTAAAGATCGAAAAATCATTGACAAGAAAACTGAGACATTACACATATATGTTATTGTTCTTTGTATTTTCAATGACAGGCGCTATATTAAGTTCAAATCTGGGTATTGCGTGGGTATTTATTGAAGGTACAACTTTGGCAAGTGCATATTTAATTTATTTCCACAAAACAAAACATTCTATTGAAGCAGCGTGGAAATATGTATTTATATGTTCAATCGGTATTGCTCTTGCCTTTGTCGGAATAATTTTGTTGACAGTTGCAACAGGGGATGCCAATACTTTATTTTACGGAGAATTATTTAATAATGCGGCAGATTTTAATCATTTCTGGCTCAAACTGTCATTTGTATTTATACTGTTCGGTATAGGAACAAAAATGGGTCTGGCGCCGGTTCATTTCTGGCTTCCGGATGCGCACTCAGAGGCTCCGTCTCCTATTTCAGCATTATTATCCGCAACACTTTTGAATTCAGCATTTTTGATGATTTTAAATGTGTTTAAGATTATGATTATTGCGGGATGTGACAGTTATGCAAGAATAATGCTTTTGACTATGGGCTTCCTGTCTCTGTTCGTAACTGCTGTATTTGTTTATCATATAAATAATTATAAAAGAATGCTTGCGTATTCTTCTATCGAAAATATGGGGATTTTAGCAATCGGAACAGCCCTGGGCGGTATCGGGGCGCTTGCTGCAATAATCCATATGACAGGGCATTCCCTGATTAAAGCTTCTTTCTTCCTGACTTCAGGCAATATTCTTGAAAGATACGGAACAAAGAAAATCAAATCCGTTAACGGACTTTTGAAAAACGACAGAAAAACAGGCTGGCTGTGGATTGCATCTTTTCTCGGCATTGCGGCATTTCCGCCTTCCGTACTTTTTATAAGCGAGTTTTTAATAGTAAAAACAATGTTTATAAAGAATCACAACGTATTATGTGCTCTGTTTTTGCTTCTTTTAACAATAGTTCTGTACGGAATCGGTAAGGCTGTAATTAAGATGGCATTCTCACCGGTTAAGGAAGATAATGAACAAAATATTTCTAAAGATAAATTCAGCTGGACAATGTACGCTCCGCAGATTGTAATGCTTGTTATTGCATTTATTCTCGGTATTTATATGCCGGCAGACTGGACAGTGTTGCTGCTTGATTCTATTAGAGGACTTTAAGGATAAAGGATAAGGTATTTATGAACTGGTTAATAACTGAAAACAATAAAAAAATAAATGCGTCAGATATTCCTGCTGTTTCGGTTGAGGAGATAAAATCCGATGTGGAAAAAATGAAGATGCGTGTAATCGGATTTTTCGGAAAACAGGAGTTTGAGAATGTAAGATTGTACGTTATTATGGCTGATGATAAGATAGGGAAACTCTATGTTACTTCAACTCTTTTTACTCCTGATGTAAAATCTTACCAGTCGTTTACTCAAACAATTCCGGCGTTTCATATATTTGAAAGAGAATTTTATGAAGAGTTTGGTATAGAACCTCTAAATCATCCGTGGTTAAAACCTGTACGCAATAATCAGGACAAATATCCGTTCTTTGAAATGAAGGGTGATGAAGTTCATCAGGTTGCGGTAGGTCCTATTCACGCAGGTGTAATCGAACCGGGGCATTTCAGATTTATGTGTACCGGTGAAAAGGTTTATGACCTTGAAATTATGCTTGGCTATCAGCATAGAGGGGTTGAAGAGCTATTTTTAAACGGGATGAAGTATAACAACCGTTTAGCGGAATCTGTCTGCGGTGATTCTGTTATTGCTTACAATATGGCTTATTCTCAGGCAATGGAAGAATTATCCGGAACACAAATCTCATCAAAAGCTCAAATTATCAGAAGAATTGCATTGGAAATGGAAAGAGCTGCAATTCATATCGGTGATATGGGCGCAATTGCAGGTGATATGGCTTACCTTATGGGCGCTTCAATATTTGGTATTACAAGAACTCTTGTAATCAATACAATGCTTGAAATCTCGGGAAGCAGATTCGGACGCGGATTGATTAATGTCGGTGGCGTAAATTTTGATATTGATGAGAAGATGGCTGAAAAGATTATTAATACGCTTGATGAAGTTGAGAAAACAGTTGACAGAACAACAAAAGTTATGCTTAAAACTCCGTCCTGTATCTCAAGAATGGAAAGAACCGGTGTGGTTAGTATGGAAACTGCAAAAGCCTTAGGTGCAGTTGGTATGGCAGCACGCTCTTCCGGCGTTGAACTCGATTCAAGATTTGATTTTAATGACGGCTGGTATACATCTCTTGATGTTCAAAAACCTTTCAAAGCAACCGGAGATGTTCATTCCAGGTTTACTCTAAGGTATAAAGAAATTAAACAGTCAATACAGATTGTTAAAAAATTGCTTGATAAATTGAAAGAACATAAATCAGAGCCGGTTCTTGTTCAGCCAAACGCAACACTTGCGCCTAATTCTCTGGTTGTATCAATCACGGAAGGCTGGAGGGGTGAAGTTGTTCATACGGCTGTTACCGGTGCAAACGGCGAGCTTTTAAGATACAAAATAAAAGACCCGTCATTTAATAACTGGTATATGCTTGCAATGGCAGTCAGAAATAACGGAGTCTCAGACTTCCCGCTCTGTAACAAGAGTTTCAATCTATCATATTGCGGAAATGATTTATGATTTAGTGAATAGTGATTAGTGAGGAGTGAATAGATAAAATATTAACTCACTAGTCACTATTCACCGGTCACTATTCACTAAAAACAGAGGTAAAAAAATGCTATTAGATACAGTAAAATTAAAATATTTTCAGGGAAACCAATTTATTCCGGATATTCCGAACGCACCGATGAGAAGCCAGTTTAGAGGGTTTCCTATTCTTAAACAAAACGGAGTTGTGGACGAAAGTGTTTGTCCAACAGGAGCTTTAAAAGCTAATCCTTTGTCTATAGATTTAGGTAAATGTACTTTGTGCGGTAATTGTAAAGGTGAATGTGTTGAATTTACCAATCATTACAAATTAGCTTCAACTTCCAGAGAAAAACTTGTGATAACAGAGGGTATGACACCGGAAGAGTTTGAAAAAGCAGCTATTGAGGCAAGAAAGGAAATCAGAAGAGTATTTTCAAAGTCTTTAAAATTGAGACAGGTATCTGCAGCCGGCTGCAACGGATGTGAGATGGAACTTAACGCCTGCTCAAACTGTAACTTTGATATGGGAAGATTCGGTATTGATTTTGTCGCTTCTCCGCGTCACGCTGACGGGCTGGTTATTACAGGTCCTATTTCCGAAAATATGGCATACGCTCTTGAAGATTGCTATAAATCAACTCCGGATCCTAAAATTGTAATTTTAGCCGGTGCCTGCGCTATTTCAGGCGGTGTTTTCCAAAATTCCTCAAAATTGAACAGAGAATTTCTCGAAAAATACCCGATAGATTTATATATTCCGGGCTGCCCTGTTCATCCGCTTACTTTTATAAACGGAGTTCTTGATTTTATTTCTAAAAAAAGTTAGCATAAATTAATGAGCAAATTTTCGGTAATAATACCAACAATCCAGAAGAAGCTTGAAGTGTTAAATACACTTCTGGGTTTGTTGTTGCAGGATACTGCCGTTGGTGAGATTATTGTTATTAATAATAAGCCGGAGGCTTCTTTAGTTATTAATAATTCTGATAAAATCAGAGTAATTTCGCCTGCTGAAAATCTTTATGTCAATCCCAGCTGGAATCTCGGAATTTCTGAAATTCAGAATGAAAATTTTGCTTTATTAAATGATGATATGCTTGTTTGTTCCGGATTTTTATCAGCTGTCTTAACATCTGATATCTTTCATGACGGACAAACAGGGGTTTTAGGGGCGGATGTGCACGATATCAGACAGTTTTATGATACTGATTATATAGAGATACCGGAGCCGTATGCTGAGCAGCCGGTTTTTACGCCTCTTAAACGACATTTTCATACTCAGGATTGGGGAATCGCCATTTTAGGAAAGAAGAAAAATTATTATACAATACCTGAGGATTTGAAAATTATTTACGGTGATAATTATTTATTGTATAAAAATTTGCAAAATGGAAAAATAAATTATCAAATTTCTGGTATGCCGTTTAATCATATACATTCTTCTTCCAGCCAGGACAAGAGATTTTCCTTAATAGTAAGAGATGATTTGAAAAATTACAGAAAGTATTTTAACGGAACTGTTCAAAAGCAGGAAACTAACTCTGTTTATAAATTAAATTTTAAAAATGATGTATGTTTTTTGGAATATGAGTTGAATGGCAAAAAGAATACAATTTGTTTTAAATATATTGATGACAAAATAAGGCTTCGTATGAGATTAGCCGGAATGATTCCTAAATTTGATACAGAAATGTTGTCTAAAATTGTGGAGGAAGTTATATCCCGAAATAAAGCCGGTTAAGTTCTGCAACGGTCATAGCTCCGAGACGTGATTCTTCAAGCTGAGCTCTTTCAGTATTTTGCGTATCTTTAACTCCTTCCAGAGGCTGAACCTGAAGCTCCTGTTTTTGTTCTTCCTGTTGTCGGGTTTGAATTTTCTGTATTAATTCAGCTTTTGCCTGTTCTAACTTCCCTTTATCAATTTGTTTATTGCCGCTCGGTGCAATTCCAAAGCGCATAAGCTCCTGAAGTATTCTTAGATACTCGGGGTCTGAATAATGATTTATTGCACTGATTGCGGCTACCAATTTTGCACTCCTGAAATAATATTTGCCTATACTTATTTAATTCCACCAAATGTATGATTTATAACGCTCATTCGTAAAAATCTTTACAAAAATTTACAAATGAGTTAAAATAATATAAGATATTATGTTAATATTTCGTTACAAACTGGCAATTTAATTTGTTTTGGGTTTTTAATTAAAATATAATGTCAGGTGTACAGTAATACTACAACCCAATAATTAAAAATTAGGAATACGGAAAAACTTATGAAAAAACAAATAGGCTTATTGCTAACGGTTTTATGTTTATTGTCTGTCAATAAAGTGTTTGCAGACCCGATGGCAGGTACTGTCTTACCGGCACAGGTTCAGGCAGAACTCGGCGGATACAACCCGGGCGCATATAATACAACTGAATTGCAAAATATTAATCACTATCAGGTTGATAAGAGTTATATTCAGTCTTTTGATGACGTAACAAAAGACGAGCAGATTTATGACGCTACTATAGAAGAAAATATGGCAAGAGAAGGTATGTTATACAATCCTCACTTTCTTTTGCAGAAAATAAATTTTGAAGGTAATACTCAAATCCCGACAGAAGAGCTTGAAAAATTAGGGCTTGAAGTTCTGGGTGAAGATATTTTCTTTGACGAACTTCTTGAAGTTTGCCAGAAAGTAACAAACTATTACCGTGCAAAAGGTTATCTGACTTCATACGCAACAGTTCCGCCTCAAAGAATTGTTGACGGTGTTGCAACAATTAAGATTATTGAAAGCAAAGTCGGAGAATTAAATATCGAAGGCGAAAAATGGACCAGAGAATGGTACCTCCGCCACATTATTATGGGTAAAGCAGGGCTTAGAGAAGGTGATGTATTCAACGCTAAAAACCTTCAAAGAGCAATGAAAGAAATTAACCGTGAAGATTATGTTCAGGTTCAAACAGAAGTTGAAAGACAGCAGGAAGGCGAAGAAAATACCGCAATTACCTTAAATGTCCGCGACAGATTCCCTGTAAACCTGAATTTCTCTTATGATGACTACGGTCGTTCTTATACCGGAGCTCAGAGAGTTTCATTCCTGGTCGGTATGGATAACTTAACCGGTCTCGGTGATAAGATTTACGGCGGTACTATTTTATCATCAGGGGCAACCGGCTGGATGGCAGGTTATTCACTTCCGGTATCTTCTTACGGAACAAGATTGTCCTTCGACTTTTCAGACTCTCACGTAAGACTGGGCGGTCCGTATAAAGGCTTGAACGTAAAAGGTAACGCACAAAGTTACTTCTTTAAATTAACCCAGCCTATTATTCAGACAGCAAAATCTGATTTGATTTTCTATACAGGTTATGATTATGTAAATGCAAATACTTCCGCAAATATTGCCGGAAATCCGTTAAGATTGTCTAACTACAACTTGCACGTATGGCGTTCGGGTTTATACGGTATGACAGATGATAACTACGGTCGTTGGATCGGAAACTTCGGATTTGACTTCGGTTTAACAGGAGACGGGCATGGCGCTGTTCAGGATACAACATTTGTTAAGTTAACAGCAGGTGCAACCCGTGTACAAAGACTGTTCGGCAGAAGCTTAGGTATTGTAAGAGTCGGCGGTCAGTATTCACCTAACAAATTGTTCGCCGCAGAACAGATGCAAATGGGCGGTCCTTACACATTAAGAGGCTACCAGCCGGCTGAGTTAATCGGTGACTATGGTGTAACAGGTACGGTTGAATACAGATTCCCGGTTCCGTTCCTCGACAGAGTTGCTCCAAAAATTGATGAAAGACTTAAACTTGCCGTATTCTACGATTGGGGCTGGTTAGGTGAAAACGGCGGCATATACAATTATCCGCAGCAATTCTTGCATTCAGTCGGTTTCGGTACATACGTAAACTTTACTGATTGGCTTACAGCTCAAATCGGTGTAGGCTTCCCGCTCGGAAGAGATTACAACGAAAATACCGCAAGATTCTACTTCAGTGTTAACTCAGACTTAGACAGATTGATTCCGCTGAGAAATCCTGAAAAATTATAGAATTGATGATAATAAAAAGCTCCTGATTTTCAATCAGGAGCTTTTTATTATTAATATTTAAGATGCAGGTTTTCTTTTACCTTATAATTGTCTGTTCCCTATCAGGTCCGACGCTTATTATTCCTATCGGAGCGCCGATTAAATCCTCAACCTTTTCTATATATTTTTTCGCGTTTTCCGGTAAATCTTCGTATTTTCGTATATTACTGATAGAAGTTTTCCACCCCGGCATTGTCTCGTATATCGGCTCTAAATACTTGTGTATAAATACATCTGTCGGGTAGGTAGTGTAAACTTTATCATTCCTGCAGTCTTTATAAGCTGTACAGATTTTGATTTCATCAAAAGTATCAAATACATCGACTTTTGTAAGTGCAACATTGGTAATTCCGCCCACGAGAACGGCGTATTTCATAATGACAGAGTCAAACCAGCCGCATCTTCTCGGACGCCCTGTTGTGACGCCGAATTCCCGTCCGATTTC
>CALUVI010000033.1 GCA_944324185.1 Candidatus Gastranaerophilales bacterium
AATTATCAAATCAATTCAATCCAGAAGCGGTCCGGATAATTTTGAAAGGTACCTCTGTATCTGGACTTCAGAGCAGGTGCATTGTTTCTCTTTGTCTCCGAGATACCCGCAAGGACAAGGATTCATTGCCCCGACCAGAATAAATCTTGCGGGATATTTTATAGAGGTTTTTGCCCTTGATATAACAACTTCTCCATCTTCAAGCGGCTGCCTTAAGACTTCTAATACCTGCCGCGGAAATTCGACCATTTCATCCAGAAACAACACTCCCCGATGAGCCAGTGTAATCTCTCCGGGTTTCGGATTCGTACCTCCTCCTATTATGCCGTTCGGTGAAGCCGTATGGTGTACTGCTCTAAAAGGTCTATGTACCATAAGCGGATTGTCTTTTGATAATAAACCGCAAATGCTGTAAATTTTAGTAAGTTCAAAAGCTTCTTTTAATTGAAGCGGCGGAAGAATTGACGCCAGACATTTTGCCATCATTGTTTTCCCCGACCCGGGAGAGCCGGACATAAGGATATTATGTCCGCCTGCTGCTGCAATTTCCAGAGCTTTTTTTGCTTTTTGCTGTCCTTTTACATCCTTAAAATCATAAATGTAGTCTTTATCGGCATTGTCTTTAAGATATTGATGTATATCAACAACCGTGGGTGCTATCGGAGTTTCTGCAAAATGATTGACAATATCTCCTAAATGTTTTGCCCCGAAAACTTTTATATCCTGTACAAGCGCTGCTTCTCTGGCGTTTTCTTCCGGCACAAATACCGTTTTTATTCCGCATTCTTTTAATCCGCTCACAAGCGGAAGAATTCCGTTAACCTTTCTTACAGAACCGTCAAGCGAGAGTTCGCCCAGAAAAGCCATAGTATTGTCATCCGGAATATCAATCCCCTGTTCTTTTAAAATTCCGACTGCAATCGGAAGATCAAAGTTTGTACCTTCTTTCCTTATATCAGCAGGCGCAAGATTAACAATCACCTTGCCTGTCGGGAAAGAAAATCCTGAATTCTTTATAGCAGAATGAACCCTCTCTCTTGCCTCGTTAACGGAACTATCAGGCAGCCCGACAATACTGACACCCGGAAGAGAGTTTGTTACATCGACTTCCACTTCTATTTTGCAGGAATTAATTCCAAAGGTTGTTGCAGTAATAGCTTTTGTAACCATATAAATATTATATTACAAAACGGATAAAAAATTTAAGAATCAGAAAGCATTGATGAGATTTCTGCAACTATTCTTGCAATATCAGGACCTCCGAAGATTGCTTCCAGTATTAATGCAGAGTTTATTATAACAGTTTCTCTGTATTCCATAGTATCTACATCAATAATATTAAACTCAATATAATCTTCACCGACATACGTGATTTTACCGTATTCAGCTCCGGTTGCCCATCTTAAAAAAACGTATTTCTGTTCAAAAACTTTGAGCCTGTTTATTAGTTTCATCTAAATACCTTCACCTGTGTACATAATATTATTAGTCTAATTTTAAACAAAGTCAAATCTTTATCCGGCAATTTGCATTAAGAATTCTTTTATTAAGTCCTCAGCTTCTTTTGGCGGCTTAATAAATTTGAAACTATATAATAAATCTCCAAAATGCTCTTCATCGTCTTCTTCAATCCGTTCTCTGACAAATGACACTTCCAATACAAGTTTGCAATCAGGATGTTTTATCCACATTGAATCAGGGAACGTAAGTGTTAATATAGCAGGTAAGTGTTTATAAATACTGGAAAGTCTCTCTTTTGAGTAAAATGCAATACCGCCAAGAGCAATATCATAAGTTACCGTATCTGTTTCAAATCCGTCGTTGTATTTTAGAGTCATAGGCAAAGCTACCCTGCTTCTGGAGCTGTTTCTTTGTTGTATAAATTCCCAGATTCTCGGCAAACTCACTTCAAATAATATTTCAGTAAATGTTTGCTCAACATCATTAATAATTACAGTTGTCCTGTAAACACCGTCTATACTATATACTTTTATCGTTGCTTCAGTTTTTTTCTTTGGTCTTACAAATTTTTCACTTATTTCGGAAGAAAAATATGCCTGTTTATCATCCATAAAACGTAATTTTAGCTTTGTAACCTGTTTTTTCCCCTGTTCAACATAAGAAAGATAAATACTTGTAACCAGCGAGTCTCTCAGAATATTATCTTGCATATCTTTTCATCCTCCATATTATAGGATAACACATAAAAAAACAGATAACAATATCATTTTTTACTTGACGCTAATTTTAATAAGCTGTAAAATCAATCTTATGTGTAGAATAGGTGCGATTAAATCAAAACAGAAGCTGCACCCGTCGATAGCTTTAAAGTTAATGCGGAGCCAGCAGGAAGGTCATGACGATTCAGGGTTTGCCTTTGTAATGCAGGATATGGGGGGAATTTTTGAGAACTACAAAGAACTTCCTCTTATGTCTATGGCAGGAACTGTTGAAGGCGCCCGTCTTGCAGAAGATATCTTAAGAGATATCGGGTTTACGCGGGTAATGCAATGGTCTCCGGATATTAACAATAAAAAGGGCTTGAAAATAGAGGCGCTTCCTATATATATGTTTGAAGCTTTGCAATATCCTAAAAGCTACAAGCATGCCACAAAAGAAGAAAAAGAAGAGTTACTTATTGATACTTCAATAAGATTAAGAAAGGCGCTCGAGGGAACAAATTCAGGGTATATTTATTCCTTCTGGCCCGACACGTTGACTCTCAAAGAAATCGGAAGTCCTAAAGATATCGGTATTTACTTTAATTTATGGGAAGAAAATAAAGATTTAACTTCAAGTATAATAACCGCGCAATGCAGGCAGAATACAAATTATGATATTGTAAGGTACGCTGCCCATCCGTTCTTTTTAGAGGGATATACAGGGCTGGTAAACGGCGAGAACACTTTTTATGAGAAGAACAAATCTTATCAGGAACGCTTGTACAAAGGGTATTTAGGGTTTGAATCAGATTCCCAGTGCCTTTTATACACGCTTCATTATGTCCATAAGATTTTAAAATGGCCGCTTCAATATTTTAAACATACAATCACTCCGCTGAGTTATGACGAGATAATTAAAAGAGAGGACAGCGATATTTTACTCAGGATAAAAGCTTCGCTTGAACATCTTGAGGTTAACGGACCTAATACATTTCTCGGCGTAACTCCGGATAAGGAACTTATTTGTGTATGTGATTCAAAAAAACTCCGTCCGGTTGTAATCGGAAAACATAATGATACAGTTATTATGACCTCTGAAGTTGCAGGGATAAATGATTTGATGCCGGATAGAAACACTGAGGAGGATATTTATCCCAATGAGCGGGAAACAGTTGTGATAAAAGATGATTTGACGGTGGAAAGATGGCAGCAGTAAAAATAAACGAACTTCATAAAAGCGACTTGCCGTGGATTCTTGAGTATGATGAGTCCAAGTGTATTCAATGCGGCAAATGTACTGCTGTATGTTCTTTTAATGCAATAAAACCGGCAGTGGAAATAAGAAAGAAATCAAATTCAATCACTGAAAAAAATAAAACAGAAAGAGTTCTTGTAATAAAGCAGAATATTTCACTAGACAATTATTGCCGCGGATGCGGAATGTGTGCCAATGTCTGTCCGAACGGCGCAATAAGGCTTATAAGAAATAAAGATGACAAGTATTCTGTTGCATACAGGGCAAATAAAGCTGATTCATTCAAAAAAGGCGGACGCTCGAACTTGAATACAGAAGGAAGAACTCTGGATAAAATTAAAATCGGAAGAATATCCCAGATGACTGACCCGTCTCTTGATGCGCAGAGACATACGTTTGAACTTAGAACGCCGTTCGGAAGAGTTTTAAAAGCCGACAAATTAAACTTTGATGTAAAAGACGGAAAAATAGTGGAGACAACCCAGCTTCCGCCGAACAGATGGATTTATCCGATAATTTTCGGTGATATGTCTATTGGCGCGGTTTCGTGGAGAATGTGGGAAGCTATGGCTATTGCAACCGCATACTTAAACGAAGTTATGGGGATTCCTATCCGTATGTGCACCGGAGAGGGCGGAATTCCTACCAAGCTTTTGAAGTCCAGATATGTTAAGTACATGATTCTCCAAATAGCCTCCGGTCATTTTGGCTGGAACAGGATTATAAAAGCCATGCCTGACATGACGGAGGATCCGGCAGGAATTTTGATAAAAATCGGGCAGGGCGCAAAACCGGGGGATGGCGGACTTCTTCTTGCAAGTAAAGTCGCGAGATACGTTCAGGAAATAAGAGGCGTTCCCAGAGCAGATTTGCTTTCTCCTCCTACCCATCAGGGCTTATACTCTATAGAAGAGAGTGTTCAGAAGATGTTTCTCTCTATGAATGCAGCTTTCAAGTTTAAAGTTCCTGTTGCAATAAAGGTTGCAGCTTCTGTAACGAGTGTTCCGGTATACAATAACTTGTTACGTGATCCGTATAATATCGTAGGCGGCTTCTTTTTGGATGGTTTAGCAGCCGGTACGGGAGCCGCGCATGAAATTTCTCTGAACCATACCGGTCATCCTATTACTTCAAAACTCAGAGACTGCTATCTTACGGCGGTAAAACAGGGCAGACAGGGTGAAATCCCGCTTTTTGCAGGAGGCGGATTAGGGCAGACAGGAAGTTTTGCGGCTGATGCGTTTAAGCTTATTTGTCTCGGTGCAAACGGCGTATTTACAGGAAGAATGCTTCTGGAAATAGCAGGTTGTGTCGGAAGTGACACCGGAAAATGCAACGCCTGCAATACAGGACTTTGTCCTGCAGGAATTGCCGCGCAGAATGACAATCTCGTAAAAAGACTTGATGTTGATAAAGTTGCGCAAAACCTTGTAAACTATATTCTTGCAACTGATATAGAACTTAAAAAACTTATGGCGCCGATTGGCTGTTCTTCGCTTCCTATTGGACGTTCAGACGCGTTGATAACAGTAGATAAGCATATTTCAACAAGACTGGATATTCAATACGCGTGTTAGTGAGTGAACGGTGAAGGGGTAATAAAATACAGGTGAGGCTCGTAAGTGGCAAGGCAAGCTATTGAAAAGCATGATGAATTTTCTAAGGAATTAAAATGACAATTTGTAAAATAAAAACATTAAAAAACAATAACCGAATGTCGACTCAGGAACTTTTACAGACGATTTATAAGAAAATCGACGAAGGTCAGAGTGAGTTTGAAATTGAAGCCTGCGGGCAGCATGATATCGGCGGGGCGGTTAAGGCAAAGAGTGATGATAAGACTCTTTTGTTTAAAATAACCAATCCGGGACAGAGAGTCGGCGCTATGGCTATGGACGGGGTTAAAATTGTTGTTGAAGGTTCAGCGCCTGCAGATGTCGGCTGGCTGAATTCCGGAGCGGAAATCGTTGTAAAAGGTGATGCCGGTGATACCGCCGCGCATTGTGCGGCAGGCGGCAAGGTCTTTATAGGCGGAAGAGTCGGAACACGCTCGGGCGCATTGATGAAACACGATCCGCGCTTTGAGCCGCCTCAATTCTGGGTTCTAAAAAATACCGGCTCATTCAGCTTTGAATTTATGGGCGGCGGTATTGCCGTTATATGCGGATATGATTGTGATAATTTAACCTCTGTACTCGGAAACCGATCATGCGTGGGAATGGTCGGCGGAGTTGTTTACGTGAGAGGAAATGTCGAAGGGCTTGCAAATTGTGTTGAAAAGCTTCCGCTCGACAAGCTTGATAAAGATTTTCTAAAATCCGGAATGCCGGAGTTTTTACAAGAAATCGAAAAAACTGAATTGGAAGAAGAATTGCTAGATTTTTCAAAATGGTCAAAAATTCTGCCGCTTCCAAAAGAGTTGAAAGAAAAGAAGCAGCCGGTAAAAGATTTTATTAAAAACGAATGGTTTAAAGAAGGTTTGTTTGGCGATCTTGTTGAAGATGACGGCAAAGTTTACGGTCTTGCAGAAACCGGAGACGCAAGACTCAGAAAGCCTGAATGGGACAAAGATTTGTGTGTAGCGTGTGATTTATGTCTTAAAAATTGTCCCCAAAATGCCATAAAAAAAGATTTAACAAAATATATTTCCGAGTCTGAAAAATGCATCGGCTGCGGAATTTGTGCAGCAGTTTGTCCGCGTCAGGCATGGAAAATGAAAAACTGCTAGAGCTTTGCTGAAAACTCGGACTCATTAGTGAGTAGTGAGTAGTGAATAGTGAATAGATATTAAAGTCGTAGTGTGGAGCTTGCTCCACAATCATTGTGCAAGTCGGTGTAGGGTGGGAAAAGCGTCGGCGTTCCCACCGAGATAGAAAAGTAGGTTGGGTGAAACCCAACAATAACTTCTACTTTTTTGTTATTACAAAATGTTAATTTTTGTAACAGAATAATCCTCTCTTGAAATTCAGTTTTCTATGAATACTTTATATATACATAAGACATTAACAAGTGTTAGACATAAGAGAGAGAAAAAGAGAAATTGAAAAATAACTTCCCTTCTCGGGAAGCTTTTTTTTACGATATCTTCTTTAAGTAATCAACAAGTCCTTCAACGGCAAGCGTGTAACTTAGTTCCTTGAAACCTACAACCTGCGCAATGCAGACAGCTGAAAGCAGTGATGTATGACGAAACTCTTCACGGGCGTGAATATTTGTCATATGGATTTCTACTGTCGGAATTTGAACGGAAGATATTGCATCACGTATAACTACGCTGGTATGCGTGTAACCGCCGGCGTTAATCAAAATCCCGTCGTAAATTCCTTTTGCGGACTGAATTTTATCAACAATCTCACCCTCGTGATTGCTCTGCCAGGTATCAATTTCCGCACCAAGAGAATTTCCCTTTTCGATAACAGCTTTTTCGATATCCGAGAGAGTTGTATGACCATATTTTTCAGGCTCTCTCTGACCGAGCATATTCAGATTCGCGCCGTTGATAAGTAAAATTTTCATAAAATAAACCCCTGACTTTTAATATTACATATTTTATAATACAATAATCTTGATAAGAATGCGAGGAAAAAATGATTAACAAACGCTGGTATGACAGAGATCCGATTTTAAAAGAAGCTTTAGAATTATTAAGACTTTCACCGGATGATACCAAAACAGAAGCGGCAGAATTTATGCTCCAGCTTCAAGAGCAGGTAGCAGGCGAAGTTATAGAACATGTTTACGATATTATAAACACTTATCAGGGTAAGGGAAACCGCTGGTATGATAATGATCCGATGATGTTAAAAGCAGTAGAGCTGCTGCGTAACGCTCCGCCTAAGGTTCAGAGAGTTGCCGCATTAAAACTTCTTATCGCGCTTGAACAGAAAAGCTTTGAGGGAGTAGAAATATAATAAATGAAAGATGTTCAGAATCAATCTGATACACGCGGTGTAGAGATTCAAAAGGTAGGTATTAAAGGGTTTGAGCTTCCTCTTACTATTCAGAGGAAGGATAAGGAGGATATTGTTATATATTCTTCTGCAACCGCCGGCGTATCCTTACCGGCGCATTATAAAGGTACTCACATGTCAAGATTTGTAGAGGTTCTGAACAAATGGCGGAGCAAAAAGACTCTCGGGGTTGATATAAAAGGGTGTGTGGAAGCGATTATTCAGAAACTGAACGCAAAGAGCGGGTATTTGAAGCTTGATTTTAAATATTTTATAGACAAAAAAGCCCCTGTAACGGGAATTTCCGCCCCGATGTGCTATGATTGTACTTTTGAAGGCGTTCTTGATAATTACGGTGAAGAAGATGAGGAATACAGATTTTTCCTCGGTGTGAAAGTTCCGGTAACGACGCTCTGCCCTTGCTCAAAAGAGATTTCCGAATACGGCGCGCATAATCAGAGGGCTATAGTTTCGGTTAAAGTTACTTATCCTGAAGATGAGCACATCTGGCTAGAAGACTTAGTCAAAGATATCGAAAAATGTGCCTCATGCGAATTGTATCCTCTCTTAAAACGCGAGGACGAAAAGTTCGTAACAGAACGCGCGTACAATAATCCAAAATTTGTGGAAGATGTTCTTCGTGATGTTGTGTTATTGCTGAGAAACAATGATATAATTGATTCCTTTGAAGTCGAGTGTGAATCCTTAGAAAGCATCCATAACCACTCTGCCTGGGCTTACCAGCGGGAGGGATAGAATATCTTGTCAGTGACCAAGTGTTCAGGTGATCAAGAGGGTAAATTTGAAAAAATTTAATACTAAAAATATTATCTTAATACTTGTTTTTGCCGTTGCTGTCTATTTAAGGCTGGATGCGTATTTAATCAATAATTCTTTTTTTACGGATGAAATTTTACTGGCGCAGAATATTTTTGAAAGGAATTATTCCGGCTTGTTTTTGCCTTTGAATTATTTTCAATCCGCTCCGTATTTATTTCTTGTAATTTCAAAATTCATTTCTTCAACTCTCGGAATAAACGAGCTTTGTTTCAGGTGGTTTCCTCTTATTTCAAGTCTTGTTTCCGTATTTTTGTTTTACTTATTATTAAAAGAATATTTTAAGAATTTTGCTGTCAAAATCCTCGGTTTATTTACTTTTGCAATCTCATATCAGCTTCTTTTCTACTCTCAGGCTTTTAAGCAGTATTCGTCAGATGTTCTTGCAGCAATTTTTATCTTGCTTTTATCATCAAAACTTTTTAAAACAGAGCTATCTTCGCTCAAAACTTTTGCTCTGGGGTTTGTCTGGCTGATTTGTATAATGCTTTCTTTTCCAGCATACATAATGATAGCGGCATTTTTTATTGCATATATTATTACTAAAAGGAATCTGAAGATTCTGCTTTCTCTTATAATTCCGGCATTGTTCAGTGTGTTTTATTATATTTTTAATCTCTCAAAAGTCGGTGCTTCGGCGTATCTTTCAGATTACTGGCAAAAGGGGTTTGAAATATTTTCACCTGGGATTTATAAACTAAATTTTGACTTTTTGTTTCAATACTATTCTTTTCCGATTTTGTTTTTGATTCTGTTAATAATAGGTTTTTGTTATTTGTATAAATATAACAGATTTTATTTCCGGAACTTGACCTCTTCTATAGGACTAACTCTACTCGCTGCTTTGTTAAAAATTTACCCCTTTGAAAGACGGCTGTGTTTATTTTTGCTTCCGGTCTTGATACTTATAACTATTTACCCCCTTGATAATTTGAAAGATAATATCAAATCAAAATTAATCCTGTTTGCGGCATTGATTTTTTTCGGATTCGGGTATTTTAATTTTGCAAAAGAATTTGTAAGAGGAAATGTAAGCTATTTAAGACAGGACGTAAAACCTCTTCTCGGAATTGTTTTACAAAAGAAAGAGAGTGAAAAGATTTATCTTTATTACGGCTCTTTGACGGCTTACTCATATTATTCAAAACTTTACCCCCTTCCTGCAGCAATCGGCGGAACTTATCCAAAAGATGAAACGGCTTCGGAAAAATATTTGCTTTCGGATTTAAGCAGGCTTCCGGAGGGTGTGTATTATCTTTTATTTGTCAAAGGAACCTGGACTTTTGATAAAGATATTGAAGCTGCAAAAAAATGGTTTAATCTAAATGCAGAAATAGCGGATGAATACGCTTTAAAATCCGCATACTTATTTAAGATAAAGATTAAATAAATATTCTTGTATTTCTTCTATTATGGTTCTATAATTGTAAATAAAGGACAAGAGGGGATGAAGAGCAAAGTTTGGGTATTTTTATTATCTATGTTTTTAATATGTACTAAAGCATTTGCTTTAGATGTTTATTCTCCTTATGTTCCGAAAAATAACGAGATTATTTTCAATCAGTCAATGTATAAAATTGATGTAATCGACCCTAAGGCTAACACTAACTGGAAAGGTATAAATTATCCGGGGCTAAGAGGCGCTAACCAGCTTATAATTTATACTCCGTCTTTCGGGTACAGAACCGGTACAAACGAATACGGAACAGAAGCTATTGTAACCGGAGATACCGTTACTTCTCTAAGCGGTGCGGATTCATTAATCCCTGCAAACGGACTTGTAATAAGCGGACACGGTCAGGCAAGAAAATGGATTAATGAAAATGTTATGGTCGGGGCAAAAATTTCTATTGACTATAATAAAAAAATAATAACATCATATATAACCTCTGATACTTTTCTTTTTACAGCCCGTGAGAGAATAAAAGAAGTCCAGAATATGATGCTCTATTACATACAAAGTGCTTCTAATTACAACCCGAAAAGAACCCAGCAAAATATTGCAAAAGCTAACGATTTGATTGAAAAAGCCCAGAAGAATACAGAGGATTCACAAAAATATGCTTCAAGAGCCATAGATTATGCAAACCTTGCAATGTCGACAGTTATCCCTTATGAGCCTTCCGAACTCAAAGGTGTCTGGATAAGACCGGCTTATTATAATGAAAGAGATATTGTAAAAAATGTGGAAAATCTTGCAAATGTAGGGATAAATAATATATTTCTTGAAACATATTATCACGGAAAAACAATATTTCCGTCCCAGACAATGACAAAATACGGGTTTATCCGCCAGAATGAAGACTTTGTAGGATTTGACCCTTTGAAAATATGGATTCGTGAAGCACACAAACGCGGGATAAAAGTTCATATCTGGTTTGAAACATTTTACGCAGGAAACAGACCGCCTGAGACTAACGCGGAATATATACTGGCAAAACGTCCTGATTGGGCGAATTGCAGAAAGAAAATGGCAAATTCAACCCAGCTAGATTATTCTGTTTCAGAACACAACGGATACTTTGTAGATCCGGCAAATCCGGAGGTGCAGAACTTCCTGTATGAACTTTTGAGTGAAATAATTACAAAATATCGTCCAGACGGGATTAATCTTGACTATATCAGATATCCGCAGGCACTTGATCCTGCTTATTCTACTTACGATTTATCCAACTGGGGATATACAAAATACGCAAGAACTGAATTCAAGAACATGTACGGAGTTGATCCTGTTCTGTTGAAAACAAGCGATCCGTTGTGGTACCAGTGGAAATTCTACCGGTGCAATAAAGTTACAAGCTTTGTCCGGAGAGTAAGTCATCTTTGCAGATACAATAAAATTGCCATAACTGCAGTTATTTTCCCTAACCGCAGAATGGCTCTAGATACAAAAATGCAAGACTGGCGGACATGGTCTATGAACAATTTTGTAGACGGATTTACACCGCTTTTCCTTACCTGTGATGATAAAACCGCTATGGGGTTGATGGATGAAGTTTTGAGAAACAAATCGTCAAGTACAAAACTATACGCCGGATTGTTTGTAACATTTATGAACGGAGCTGCAACAGATTTAATTAAGCAAATTCATGCTGCAAGAAAGTATGCTCTGAGCGGAATAATTATATTTGATTATGCACACCTTACGGATAATTATGTAAACACGCTTACGGAAAGCATATTCAGAGGCAGAAAAGAAGTAGTTATACCGTCTCAGGGAGAAATTCCTGTTCAGAATAAGGACGTAAAGCGTGGAAGATGATAACGACAAAAATGATAAAAGAAAGTTTCTCGGCATCTGGTTTGACTGCTGCCACACATACGGCAGATTGTATAAAAACCGTGAAGGAACGGCTTATGTAGGCAGATGCCCGAAGTGTCTGCGTCCTGTTAATGTCAAAATCGGCGGAGATGGTACAAGCCGAAGATTCTTTAGAGGGGAATGAGGGAAGTTGAAGGTCGGGTGAAACCCTGCAAAAACTTTACAGAAGGTAGGTTTTTAAGACCATCACCCTTCCTAACCTTCCCTCATATAGGGAAGGAACGCGCTGCCGTCGTTCGATTAATGTCTTCTCCACGCTAAATAACCGCGCTCACCTCCCAAATTGGGGAGGTCGCAGTTGTGCGAACGTCAGTGAGCTACAAATGCGGGTGAGGATTAAATAACGTAAAGTACACCCCCTCCCTAACCCTCCCCGCCGGAGAGGGAACGCGTGTTGTCGCTCAATTAGCGCATATCCCTCATCCTCTGAAAACCACGTCATTGCGGGGGTAAATGTTTGGGTTGGTAAGTGAGACTACAAGCTTGGCGTCATTGCGAGGGAACAACCATTTAGCCCGAAGCAATCCAGAACAAATATGACAATTAAATGAAAATGGATTGCTACGGCGCTCTGGCGCCTCGCAATGACACCCAGCCGGTAAATTCACTTTCCAGAGTTTAGCATTAGGATGTGGTAAATCGAAGACTTACCGCATCTTACTACTAGTTTGTTGTCATTGCGAGAAAATCTTTGATTTTCGTGGCAATCCATATTGTTATTGTTAGATTTATAGGTCTGGCTTCAGCCCGACAATAACTATAACTTTTTAATATCTCGTCACAGCATAAGTATGAGCGATATAGTAATTTCTGCAACTTTTTTGTATATTTTTGATTTTATACTATGATTAATATTAGAAATAAAAAAAAAGATAAGAGGGGCGTATGAGTTTAAGTGAATTAAGAGCAGAAAACGAAGTTTTGGATATTTTTTGTAATCTGGTATCAATACCGTCTCCTTCATTAAAGGAAGAAAAGGTAATTGAGTGGATACTTGATTTTTGTAAGAAAAACGGCATTGAAGGAAGATGTGACGACTACGGAAATGTTTATATAAATGTTCCGGCGACAGATTCTTCTAAAGAACCTTTGATGTTATCTTCCCATATGGATGTTGTGGGGGATGACAGTCCGGTTAATATTTATCTTGACGGTGATTTTATAAAGGCAGAAGGCAGAACTCTGGGAGCGGATGATAAGGTTGGTGTTGCTTGCGCTTTGATGCTGGCTAAAGAGTTAACCCCCTACCCGACTCTCCCCGCAGGGGAGGGAGTGAATCCTCATGGCGGGTTGGAAATAACTTTCACACGTGATGAAGAATCCGGCATGTCAGGTGTTGAGCATGTTGAGTTTAACAAAATTAAATCAAAGCATATTCTTGTATGCGATGCGGATAAACTCGGACAATTGCAAATTTCAGGCGCAAGCTATACGAATGCTAAAATTACCGTAAGAGGCTTAAAAGGCGGTCACTCTGGAATTGATATAGGTGATAAAACAAGATTAAACGCTGCAAAAATGATAGCAGAATTGCTTGCTGAATTTCCTCAGGGCGCTTATTATACAGACGAAACAGGTGTTATAACTTCCTGCAACCTCGGGGCAATTGTAGCCGGCGGAATTCAGAATTCTGTTGCTGCAATTGTAGAAAAAGGAATTAAAACAAACGATTATATAACTGAAATCATGAAAAAAACTTCTACAAATATTATAAATACTCTCGGGATGGCTTCTTATTCTATAAGAAGCGCAAGTGTTGAAAAAGAAAATGAATTAAAAAATCTTATGCAGTCTATTGTCGATAAATTTAACAAAAAATATGAAGGTTTAGCAGAAGCTGAGATTGAATTTGAAGTTCATCTTCTTCCGTTTGAGAGAGCAAAAGACGACAGAATAGAAAAGGTTCACACAAAAGCATGCGAAAGAGCGGGAATCAAAAACGATATTTCCTCTTTCCACGCGGGGGCAGAAACACATATCTACTGTCATAACAAAAATGCAGCCGGTGAGACCTTTATGCCGGTACTTCTGGGACTTGCAGATGTATACAATATGCACTCTGCCGCTGAAAAAGTAGATTACAAAACAATTATCAAAGGATACGAAGTTATCAAAAATACTTTTGAAGAGTTTAATAAATAGCTGTAAATATTTAAAATGTAAATCTATAGACCGGCGTACTTCTAAATTGAGGGCGCCGGTCTATTCTTTAGAGTATGCACGCTGCTGCAGTCAGGATTGCAAAAACAGCGGCGCTTATTTTGCCAACTTTATCATTTCCGCCGCTCAAAAAGGTTCCGGCAGCCCCGCCTGCTACAGCTGAAAGAAGTGTTACAATTGCAGTTAACGTTACTCCAGGAAATAAAATTCCTGCCGCTGCACCTGCCGCTGCACAGTGAGAAACTTTATTCATAACGGATTTATCTTTTCTGAAAACTCCGGCAAGCCCGCCCAGCAATCCGCCGATTAGCCCGATGCTTAATCTTTTGCCAAGATTTTTTGCGGGAGAATCTTTTTCGGAAATGTATTTTAATCCGGAAATTGCGCCGCCTGATGAGTCCGCATTCTTTTCTTTATTTTGATTTGATTTTATTATTACAAATTTTTTATTGCCAGTTTGTACATTCTCAATTTTTTCTTTCTCAAACCTGTCAGCATGTCCGGAGCAGGAGCTTAAACTTCCTGCAAGCAAACTCCCTGCAAGCATAGACCCTAATATTACTTTCTTCGCAGAAAATTTCTTCTGCAAAGTCGGATTAATATTTGTTATATTACTAATTTTATTAAGCATAAAACCTCCATAATTTTTTAAAACTTGTAAAAAAATATTTTGCTACTAGCAAATATTTTTTTTACGTGTTTTAATACTGTCAAAAAGGAGAATATGATATGAACGTAAATTCTTTAAGCAGAGTAAATACTGTAGGAAAAGTAAATGGCTATGTAGAAGCTATGTTAGATAGTGCTAATGCGGAAATCGATACTGTTGCAAAACAATTCGGAAGAAATGTCAAAATTGCTCAAAAAGGCAACCGTGTGTTTGTCAATTCAGGAATTATAACTTCAAGCTTTGATTATAAGAAAATGGAAAAAGCAAGTGATTTTAAGAAAAATATTTTAAATAATCTTGTTGCAAATCAAAAAGCGGAAGAACATAGTTTAAACAAAGGTTTTTCAGTAATAGCATAATTTTTGTATAAATATAAAAAGCTCCGGAGAATCCGGAGCTTTTTGGGTTTTTTGAAATAAAATTTATTTCATAGCATTTTCAACTGCTACAGCAACTGCAACTGTTGCACCGACCATCGGGTTGTTACCCATACCGATAACGCCCATCATTTCTACGTGAGCAGGAACTGAAGAAGAGCCTGCAAATTGAGCATCACCGTGCATTCTGCCCATAGTATCAGTCATACCGTAAGATGCCGGACCTGCAGCTACGTTATCAGGGTGAAGTGTACGACCTGTACCGCCTCCGGATGCTACTGAGAAGTATTTTCTCCCGTTTTCCCAGCACCATTTTTTGTAAGTACCGGCTACAGGGTGTTGGAATCTTGTCGGATTAGTTGAGTTACCTGTAATTGATACGTCAACACCTTCTTTAATCATAATTGCAACACCTTCGTTAACGTCATCAGCGCCGTAGCATTTAACTTTTGCTCTTTCGCCTTCTGAGAACGGAGTTTCTTTAACAACTTTTAATTCGCCGGTCTTGTAGTTGTATTCTGTTTCTACGTGAGTAAAGCCGTTGATTCTTGCAATAAGGTAAGCAGCGTCTTTACCAAGACCGTTTAAGATAACTCTTAAAGGTGATTTTCTGACTTTGTTAGCGTTTCTTGCAATACCGATTGCACCTTCAGCAGCGGCAAAAGATTCGTGACCTGCTAAGAAACAGAAGCAGTCAGTTTCTTCTCTAAGAAGCATTGCTGCTAAGTTTCCGTGACCCAAGCCTACTTTTCTTGTATCACCAACTGATCCCGGAACTGCAAAAGCCTGTAAACCGATACCGATAGCTTCAGCAGCTTCGGCAGCAGTTTTGATACCTTTTTTAATAGCAATAGCGCAGCCTAAAGTGTAAGCCCAGGAAGCGTTGTCGAACGCAATCGGCTGGATACCTTTAACAATAGCATCTACGTCGATGCCTTTTGATAAGCATAATTCGCGGGCATCTTCAAGAGAGTTGAATCCGTATTCCGGTAAAACTTTCTTAAGAGTAGCTTCGCGCCTGTCTTGTCCTTCAAATTTTACTGTCATATATAATTTCCTCTTTTCTTTTTATTGTTGTATTTTTTGTGATTAGTGAATAGTGAGTAGTGAATAGACTAAATTTCTACTATGTTCAATAATCATATTTTATGACTAATAAAAAGCTCTTAGCAAAATTCTATTCACTAATCACTATTCACCAGTCACTTTTTTATTATTCTTTTCTCGGATCGATAGTCTTAACAGCATCAGCAAATCTGCCGTAAGTACCGATGTTCTTTTCGTAAGCTTCTTTAGGGTCAACGCCTGATTTAATTGCGTCCATAACTTTTCCGAGGTTAACGAACTTGTATCCGATAACTTCATCGTTTTTATCAAGACCCAATTCAAGAATATAACCCTCTGCAAGTTCAAGATATCTTACGCCTTTTTGCTTAGTGGAGTGGATTGTACCAACCTGTGAGCGTAAACCTTTACCTAAATCTTCAAGTCCTGCGCCTACCGGAAGTCCGTTTTCAGAGAAAGCTGTCTGGGTTCTTCCGTAAACGATTTGGAGGAACAATTCTCTCATTGCAACGTTAATAGCGTCACAAACAAGGTCAGTGTTTAAAGCTTCAAGAATAGTTTTGCCCGGAAGAATTTCACCTGCCATAGCTGCAGAGTGAGTCATGCCAGAGCAGCCTAATGTTTCAACTAAAGCTTCCTGAATAATACCGTTTTTAACATTCAAAGTCAGCTTGCAAGTACCCTGTTGAGGAGCGCAGCAGCCGCATCCGTGTGTTAAACCTGAAATATCGGTAATTTCTTTACATTTTGTCCATTCACCTTCTTGCGGAATCGGGGCAGGAATACCCTTTACACCGCGGTGTACGCAGCATTTTTCTTCGATTTCATGCGTAATTTCAATTTTGCCCATTTGACCTCCTTATTAATCAAAAAATAAAGCTATTTAAATTCCAATAACTTTATTATAAAACAAACAGGGGTTAAATCAATCAGGGGGGGGGGAATGTATTTTGTGGGTGACTGAGTGATTAAGTGACTAAGTGACTGAGAAAATAGAAATGTAGAACTGTAGGTTGGGTGAAACCCGACAATAAATTAATTCAATAGTCGAATATGTTTAAGATTGCTTCGGGCTGAATAGCTGTTTCCTTGCAATGACGGTACTTTGGAAAGCCTTAATGTCAGAGGGATACATTTACTCTTACAATGAAGTGAGGCTTGTAGTAGGTGTAGGGTGGGAAAAACGTTAGTGTTCCCACCGGAATAGAAAAGTAATGTAAGCTGGGTGAAACCCAACCAAAAATATATGGCAAATCTATTGTGTTAACTTTTGCAAACATGAGTTCGTTTGGGCGGAAAATCAGTTATAATGCCTAATAGAATAGAATAGAATAGAATAGAATAGAATAGAATAGAATAGAATAGAATAGAATAGAATAGCGCAATTTTTATTTTTTCTGTGTTTTTATAAATATATGAAAGAAAAGATGTAGAAAGGTGAGTTTATGTCTATTAATTCTATTTCAAATTTTACTCCTGTTAATTTTCAACAAAGTGCACCTCCGGCTGTTTCTAATCCGGTTACAGCTCCATCAATATCAACTGATAAGGTTAAAAAAGATGATACGTCCAAACTTCTTTTGAGTTTGACTGCAATCGGTACTGCTGCTCTTGCAGGTGTTTATATTTATAAAAATAAAAATTTAAATTCTCTGTTGAAAAATAAGACAGAAGCTTTAAATAACGCAGAGAGTAAGATTAAAGAATTGGAGACAAAACTTTCCGAAGCCGAAAATAAAATAAACGGTTTGAAGAATACAAAAAATACAAGAAGCACATCTTCTTCTCACTCCTCAGAAGTCTCTTCAAATACGCGTTCTAATACCGGCAGTTCTTCCGCTTCAAGAGGGCGCCGCAGACATTCATCTTCCGGCAGCCGGACTGAGACACAAACTTCACCGGCAACTCCTCCGGTCAAGCCGGAAACACCGGATGTTGTTTCTCCTGTAAAACCGCAAAAAAATGAAAGCGAAATAGTTAATAATGTTGAAACTGCAAATCTTAAAGCAAACGAAAGAAAACTTGCGGGGCAGACTGTAGATGATACTCCTACTCCGGCGGATATAACAAGATTTCAGGAGGAAGTTGCTTATGTAAAACCGGCGAATGAAGAGCAGGTAATTATAGACAGAATAAACACGGAAGCTAATCAGGCAGCCCGTGAAGCAAGAAGGATTGAAAATAATCTGGATGAAAAATCTCTTTCAGCATTAGAACGCTTGAAAGCTTCTCTAGAGAATCCGGAAGCCGTACCGGTAAAAAATGCAAAACCGAAAGCAGCACCTAAAAAGCCGCAAAAGCCTGCTGAAACAGTTGCTGAAAAACCTGTAGAAAAGCCAATAGAGAAACCGTCAGAACCGATTGCGGAGAAGCCTGTTGAAAAAACTGTTGAAAAACCACTTGAGAAACCTGCTGAAAAGCCGGTAGAGAAACCGGTCGGGGAAACGGTTGATACACCAAATCCTGCACTGCAAAGAAATAAGATGTCAGAGAGTGAAATAGAAGCTGCAGAAGTTCGTGTTAATAGTGCTCTTTCTAACTATCAACCTAATGAATTAGTAGAAAAATTAGTCAGAGAGAATCGTTCTAAAGATGAAGCTGCTGAAATAATGTATAACGACTTTCTGGAAAGAATTATCTCTCAACTTGACAATACGCCGTTTGAGCAAGCATTCAAGTATTCTTTGAGTTATAAAAAAGGTATGTCGGAGAAAGAAGTTGTTGAAGCTCTGAGAAAGTTCAATTTGCTTGATGATATGCAAAAAGTTAATGAAACTGTTAACGTAAATGGTGAAAATCTCAGGCTTATATTTAAAGGTGTGGATTTTGATGTTGCATCTGACGGCAGACTTTTAAAGAAGGTTAAAGTTAAGGATAAAACCGGATATGATGTAATGCCGGAAGGCATAAGAGAAGAATTCATTTCTCAAATGAAAACTTCTTATGAGGAAGGTATACGAGAAGCAGCTGCTTCCCGCCCCGTTACCAGAGAACTCTCTAGAAAAACTGTCCAACCGAAACGTAAAATTCAAAACAGACAAAAAATTCATGCGTAAGTTTTACACAATTCTCTTGATATCATCTACAAATTCTGTAAGATCTGTCACAACGCTTTTTGAATACTTGTTATAAAAATCTGCTGCCTGTCTTTTGGCAAAATCAAATAATTCAGAGCGGGCGTTTTGTCCTTCAGTACCGTTCTCCAGAAGCGATGAGAAAAATGTTACGACTTCCGAGGTTGTAACATCTCCGTTTTTGTCCATATCAAACGGGTTGGCTGCATTATCGGTTTCTGTTGTATTAATTTTTTCTCCGACAGCTTCCGCCTGATCCTGTGCAGTGTTTGAAAATTCAGTTCCGTCAATGTTTTCTATCTGAATTCCCGGAGGCATTCCAAGTCCGTCGATAATATTATCGGTTTGAGTTTGATTATTTATATTATTACTTAATTGTTTTTCCAGTAGTTCGGCAAAAGTCGTGTCATTCAAATCAAATTGGGAGGTAACGCCCTTATTTCCGTTTACCTCCGGATTAAACCCTATTCCGCCTATGAAATTTGATACTAAACTCATAGCTATATAATATATTATTTGAAACTCTTTCTCATCATGTAAAAAATGTATTTTCAAATGCGTTAAGGTTGGAAACAGACCTCTCCGGTTGGAGAGGTCGCAGTTGTGTGAGCGTAAGCGAACTACAAATGCGGGTGGGGTTCAATTTATAGGATTATCAGAGTGCGCAAGTGCATTACAATTGTAATGAAAGAGTAAACCAGATACGGTTCATTAAAAGAATCTCTTTAACTTTCTTGCAGTAACTTGCCTGTTCGGATATAATAGTTTATCAGGAGAGTTATATATGAAAAAGATTTTTTTGAGTTTATTAGTTTTATGCGGTTTGACGCTTGTATCTCAGGCTGCTGATTTAGCGAATATAAAATATAAGAATATTAAAGCAGAAGATAAGTTAAAAATAGTGAATGACGTTTGGACAGACAAGGTTAAAAGAAGCGACAGCGATTATTTTATAAAGTTTGTATCTGACGGAAGCGGAAGCTACTCCGAGTTTTACAATTCTGACGGAAGTTTTGCTTTTAATACCGGATGCCAGTATGAGTTTATAAAAAACGGGGATTTAATCGGGTATTCAAATCAAGATTTAAAGTTTTATGATTTTACTTACTCAAACGGGGAATTGAGCCGCAGAGAGTTAACGGAAGAAGAAATTCAGACATTGTTTCCGGACTATGAGATAATTAAGATTTCAGAATTTGCAGAAACAACAAATTCTTTCAAGGTAAAAAAAGATAAACTTAATTTTAAAATAATTTTGTTAAATGATACTGACAGAAACTTTTATCACTACGGATTTACAACCGGAAATTCCAGAATAGAAAAGTATCCGCTTTCAGGATTTTTAAATATCAAAAAACGCGGCATGATTCAATTTTCGCACTTCGGTGATAATACAAAAGACAATCCGTGGTTTGTATTGTTAGTCAGGTAGTTTTTTGATATTTTCTGCCGCAACAAAAGCCGTTGACCAGGCGTTCTGGAGATTGAATCCACCGCAGAAGCCGTCGATATTCAGGACTTCACCTATAAAATAAAGGTTTGGATAATTTTTTGCCTCCATTGTTTTTGGATTAATTTCATCTAAATCGACTCCGCCGGCAGTTACAGTTTCTTCGCCTTTGTTTGTACCGGTTATTGTAACTTCAAAGTTATGGATTTTGTTCAGAATATAATCTCTTGTTTTGCCGTCAATTTTACACGCTTTTATATCAGCAAGCTCCCCGAGAAAAGCTTTTGCAAAATTTGCCGGAAAGATTTCCGCTAATATATTTTTAAAATCCTTGTGGGGGAAAGTATTTAAAAGTTCCTGCAGGTTAAAGTCTTGAGGATAAAGGTCAAAGCTTAGTTTATAAGGGAATTTTTCTCCGGCTTTTATCGAAGAAATTGTGTAAGCCAATGGTCCGGAGATTCCGAAATGTGTAAAAAGCAAGTCGTCTTTGATATTCATATCCCCGGATAAAACATTTTTAAGGACAATTCCGGAAGGTATTTTTATATCGCAATTAAGCCCGACAAGCGAAGGCTTTGGCTCAATTATATTAATATTTAAATTTTTGAGAATATTAAAAGATGATTTCCCGCCAATTGCTATAACTACATGTGGAAACCACCATCGGCTGCACTCCTTCCCCTTGTGGGGAAGGTTGGGATGGGGTACAGAATTTACGGTTACGGATGCGGGTGAGGGGTTCTCGGTTGTAATTTTATACCCGCCCTCAATAACCTCAATTTCGGTAACTTTTTCTTTAACAAATTCCGCTTTTTTAATTTTCTCCAGAATCTTTTCTCTAACCTTTTTTGCACTGTTTGATTCAGGAAAAATTCTTCCGTTTTCCTGTATGTATGTGGGAATATCTAATTCTTCAAACAGGGAAATTGTATCATAAGTGGAAAATTTTGAAAAAACAGAGTACAAAAACTTTTCACCTCTCGGGTAATTTTTTGCAAGTTCTTTAAAATCATATTCGGCGTGCGCAAGATTACATCTTCCGCCGCCTGTCGGCAAAAGCGTCCTTAACGGGGCTGAAAAATCAAACAGAGTTACCTCAAGACCGGCTTTTAATAAAAAATATGCACATATGCATCCCGAAGCACCAGAGCCTATTATTGCAATTCTGCGTGATTTATTTGAGAAAACATCAGTCCCAGACATTTACCCCTCTTGTACCGTATAGTACAACCATTTCAGGGTTTTCAAGCTCATCATAAAGCTCTGTAACTGTTTTTTTGAAGAGCGGATGAATAAAGTCCTGCGCAATTTCAAGCATCGGTACCATAAGAAATGCTCTTTTATGAAAAAATTTGTGTGGAATTGTTAAATCCGGCGTGTTAATAATTTTGTCATCATAAAACAAAATATCAATATCAATGGTTCTGTCTTTATAAATCTTTTTTCCGTCCGGAGAAAACTCTCTGTCGCCTCTTCCCAATTGCGTCTCAATTCTTTTGCACTCCTTGAGAAGTTCTTCCGGAGAAAGTGTTGTAGAAATCTGTACAACAGCGTTAACAAACCAGTTTTCGGAATTCATCTGCCACGGTTCGGATTCGTAAAAAGATGAAGTGGCAACAATTTTTATTTCCGGAACAGCGCTTAAAAGGCTGGTTGCCTGCTGGAGATAACCAACTCTGTCGCCTAAATTTGAGCCTAATGATAAATAAACTATTGCCATAACTCAATTGTACATTTATTTAACGCAAAATGTCAATAAAAAAGACCCACTTTTGCGGGTCTTTTTTACGTAAAATCTTAACAAAACTATTACTTGTTGCCGTAACGTTTTTTGAATCTTTCAACACGTCCTTCAGAGTCAAGAATTTTTTGCTGACCAGTATAGAACGGGTGGCAGTTTGAACAAATTTCAACTGTAAGATTGTCTACAACAGAACCTGTTTCGATTTCGTTACCGCAAACACATTTGATAACAGTTTTTTTATAATCTGGATGGATACCATCTTTCATAATAACCTACTTTCTGTTTTTCAAGATTCCAAACTTGATAAATAATATTCGACCAAGTAATATTCTAAGCTGCTAAAAAATAATTATCAAGTAGTTTATTGGTAAACATTTGTAAATTTTAGTTTTTTTGCTTAAACAAGCAAAGAAGTTTAATTTAGTAGTGTGGAGCTTGCTCCACACTACTAAGCTACTAAGCTAAGCTCGGAAATATAGATCGGGCTTTAGCCCGACAATAATTAAATGGATTGCCGCGAAAATCAAAGATGTTTTTGCAATGACGCCAAACTAGTAAGTTTAACCGACAAGTCTAAATATTTACCCCCGCAATGACGCCAAACTGGTAAGTTTAACCGACAAGTCTAAATATTTACCCCCGCAATGACGCCAAACTGGTAAGTTCAGCCTATTATTTTGAAATAAAGACAGACATTCATGTGTAGGGTGGGAAAAGCGTCAGCGTTCCCACCGGAATAAAAAATATTGCGCTTTAGCCCGACAATAATTCTGCCGGTCGAATATTAATCCGAAAAATGTAAATTTTTGTAAAACTTCAAAAAAGGAATCCATTATTCCCTGTTGACACTGAATTTTGTTTGAAATAATATTGAAATGCTATAGTCGAATGTAATAGCCGGATTGCGGTAGAAAAAGGTTTTTACTACGTTAAGCAGTTCGAATTTGTTAATACATAAAACATAAAGGAATTAAAAATGACAACAGCTAAAAGACAAAGAATTAGAGTTTGTTTGAGATCATACGAACACAAATTAGTTGACGTATCAGCTGAAAAAATCGTAGAAACAGCAAAAAGAACAGACGCTAAAGTAGCAGGTCCTATTCCTTTACCTACAAAAAGACGTATCTATTGTGTATTGCGTTCACCGCACGTTGACAAAAAGTCAAGAGAACATTTTGAAATACGTACACACAAACGCATTATCGATATTTACGAACCTACTCAACAGACAACTGAAGAATTGAGCAGGTTAGACTTACCGGCTGGTGTTGATATTGAAGTTAAGCTGTAAGGCTTAGTTCACCCTCGCCCCTTGCGGGAGAGGTGTAATACCACAAATTGAAAACTTAATAAGCATTATGCATATAATGTGAACTACAGCGTCAGGTAAGGCGTGGGAGCGGGTAAATAAAAATTTATCTGACAAAGCTCCAAAAGGTAAAGTAAAGGCAGTAGCGCTCGCAAGATGAAAGGCATAACAGTACAAACGGATTAGCTTCCGTGAGTATTTATGTCGGAAAGGAATAAATACATGACATTAGGTGTAATAGGTAAAAAGTTAGGGATGACACAAATCTTTGATTCAGAAGGTTTGGCAGTTCCTGTTACGGTAATCAAAGTTGATTCAACAGTTGTTACCCAGATTAAGACTGTTGAAACTGATGGTTACAATGCTATACAGGTCGGTACAATTCCGGCTAAGGAAAAACATTTAACAAAAGCCGAATTAGGTCATTTCAAGAAAAACGGTTTAAACAACTACAGACACTTACAGGAATTCAGAGTTGAAAATCCTGCTGATTTCAAAGTAGGTCAGGAAATTGATTTATCAGTTTTGAACGATGTACAGAAAGTTGATGTAACCGGAACTTCTATAGGTAAAGGTTTTCAGGGTACAGTAAAAAGATGGAACTTCGGCAGAGGACCTATGGCTCACGGTTCTAAGAACCACAGAGAACCTGGTTCAATCGGTGCAGGTACAACTCCTAGCCGTGTTATCAAAGGCAAAAGAATGGCAGGTAACATGGGTAACGAAAGAGTTACAATTACTAAGCTTAAATTAGTAAAAGTTGATTCAGAAAACGGCTTAGTATTAATCAAAGGTTCAGTTCCTGGCTGCGAAGGCAGATTGGTAACAATCGTTCCAAGCCGCACAAAATGGAACTAACTTTAATGTTACCCTCGCCCCTTGTGGGAGAGGGACGCATTTCAAGTTTAGCTGAGGCGAAACTTAGAAATTCGGGTGAGGGGTCAAACTCTCAGATGACAGATAAGTCACAAAAATCCCGGCTTGCCATATAAAACGGGAAACCGAAAGGGGTAAGAGGAAGTCAGAAATTAAATAAGGAAATAAAACAATGTCAAAACAATTATTAAATACAAACGGTGAAAAATTAGGTGAAATTACATTAAACGAAGCTGTTTTCGGTGTAGAACCAAATTTACACGTTATGCATTTAGCATTAAGAAGACAGTTAAATAATGCAAGACAGGGTTCTGCTTGCGCTAAAACAAGAGCAGAAGTTTCCGGCGGCGGTAAAAAGCCTTGGAAACAAAAAGGTACAGGTCGTGCAAGAGCAGGTTCTTTAAGATCACCTCTCTTCGCAGGCGGCGGTGTTATCTTTGGACCAAAACCTAGAAGTTATGAAATTAATATGCCGCAGAAAGCAAGAAAACTTGCTTTAAAATCAGCACTTTCTGCAAGAGAAGAACAGTTGGTAGTTGTAAAAGATTTTTCAGCTATAACTGAACCTAAGACAAAATTAATGGCTGGTATCATTAAGTCTTTAAATTTAACAGGTAAAATTCTTGTTATCGCTGATACTATGGCAGAAGAAAATAAATATTTAAGTTTGGCAGCAGGTAATATTCCTTCAATAAAATTATTATTACCTTCAAACTTAAACGTAAAGGACTTACTTGAAGCTGATTTCGTTGTAATGACAGAAAAAGCTGTAAATGATGTTACAGAAAGGTTGCAATAATGAGTAAAGAAAGAAGAAATATCGAAAAGTTATACGATGTAATCAAGAAACCGATTATAACTGAAAAATCAATGATGGCAACAGCTTTGGGTAAATATACTTTTGAAGTACAAAAAGATGCAACAAAAGTTGAAATTGCACAGGCTGTAGAGTTGGCTTTCCCTGGCAGAAAAGTTAAGAAAGTTCAGACAGTTTACATGCCGTCACACGAAAAAAGAATGGGTCTTAAATTCGGCAGAACAGATTCTTCTAAGAAGGCAATTGTTACTATCGAAGGCGATCCAATCGAAGAACTAACTGCAATATAATAATGCAGTCAGAAACCACTTGATCACTTATTCACTTGATCACCTGGTCACTTAAGAAAAAGATAATTATAGGAGAAAATATAAAATGGCAATTCGTAAAATTAATCCGACATCTCCGGGACAAAGAGGTATGACAAAGAGTGATTATCAAGAAATCACTACATCAACTCCTGAAAAATCTTTATTGAAGAAATTAAACAAGACAGCCGGCAGAAACAATACCGGTAGAATAACTTGTCGTCACAAAGGCGGCGGCGTAAAACAAGCTTATCGTATAATTGACTTCAAAAGAGAAAAATTCGGAATCCCTGCAACAGTTAAAACTATTGAATATGATCCAAACAGAAACGTAAGAATTTCATTAGTTTTCTATGCAGACGGTGAAAAAAGATATATCTTAACTCCGGAAGGTTTGAACGTAGGCGACGTAATCGTAAGCGGACCGGAAGCTGCAATTCAGACAGGTAATGCTTTACCGTTAGAATTAATTCCATTAGGTACAATTGTTCACAATATTGAACTTGAACCTGGAAGAGGCGGTAAAATGGTTCGTTCAGCAGGCAACTTCGCTCAGGTTATGGCAAAAGAAGGAAACTATGTAACAATTAAACTTCCTTCAGGTGAAATGAGAATGGTAAGAAAAGAATGCATGGCAACAGTTGGTACTTTAGGCAATGCTGAATTCAAAAACTTATCAATCGGTAAAGCCGGCAGAAAGAGATATATGGGCGTAAGACCAACTGTAAGAGGTGTTACAATGAACCCTTGCGATCACCCTCACGGTGGTGGTGAAGGTAAAACAGGTCCTGGCGGACATCC
>CALUVI010000034.1 GCA_944324185.1 Candidatus Gastranaerophilales bacterium
AGTGAGCTACAGATGCGGGTGGGGTTCAGACAAAACTAATCCCATCTTAACCTTAACAATCGGGGAAGGAAGACACGTTGACGTTTGAATATTCACCCCCACCCTAACCCTCCCCGCCGGAGAGGGAACGCGCGCTGTCGTTCAATTATTCAGCCCCTCTCTCTAACCCTGTCTCGGATTTGCTCTACGCTCACGAGATTGAGCCATCGGACTTAGAAGCGTCCGCAAATCTGCTCTCCCACAAATGACGTGGAGAAGGCTCTCATACCTCTTAATCACCTGATTACCTGGACACTTAATTACTGTCCAAAACAAGGTGTGCATGATACAAGGATGCGGTAAATCAAGATTTACCGCATTACTAAAATCTGACACTATTAATTATTGCAATTCCTGAATCTTTTTATACAAATCAATAACTTCTTTTGACATATTTTTAGGAACTACAATCTTTATTTTTGCATTCAAATCTCCATAACCCGAAGTCTTTGGAAGTCCCATTTGTTTTAGTCTCAAAGACTGACCGCTGGAGACACCTGCCGGAATTTTAATATTAATTTTCCCGTGAAGTGTTGTTATTTCTTTTGAGCAGCCCAGAACTGCCTCCGGCGGGGTTATTTCAACTTCTTTTATCAGGTTATCACCGTCAAATTCATACTCGCTGTCTTTAAAATGCACTACAAGGTATAAATCACCTTTGTTTCCGTAAGCATCAGTTTTGCCCTCGCCTTTCAAGCGGACTTTTTTACCCTCAGTGACACCTTTTGGCAGTTTGACTTTAACCGTTCTCGGATGTGAGACTATACCGGTACCGCCGCAATTCGAGCAATATCCGCCGCCATGACATTGTGTACATTTTTCCATGTCATTGAATGTTACGGAAATAGGTTTCCCGTCAAATATTTCCTTTGCTGTAACATTAAGGTTTTTAGTTATATCTAAATCCTCAGATTTAGGTTGCGCTGAGCTTCTTCTCTGACGGGATGAACCGGTATTTCCTCCTGTAAAGTCAAAGCCCCCGTAAGTCCTTCCGGCTCTTTGAGTTCCCATATTTCCCATCATATCACCGAACAGAGAACTGAAAAAGTCTGAAAAACCGCTTCCGCCGAAGTCAAAACTCTGAGCCCCGCCCTGATTAAAGTTAAAACTAAAGTTCTCAAAACCAGGAGGCGGTGTATAATCTGCCCCGCCCTGCCAGTTAGAGCCTAAGCTGTCATACCTCTGCCGCTTTGCTTTATCTGACAAAACTTCATAAGCTTCATTGATATCTTTAAATTTTTCTTCTGCCTCTTTTGTTTTATTAACATCAGGATGGTATTTACGTGCAAGCTTTCTGTATGCAGACTTTATTGCAGCTGCATCAGCATCACGGCTTACACCCAATATTTCATAATAGTCTTTATATTTCATATTTATTCCTTCATATTTCTTTATATTTTTATATTAATACAAAAAATTACAAAACTTAATAAAGTTAATCTTTTTTTAACAGTATTTGTGATAAAATACTCTCAAAGGATTTAAGAGAAATGGACATAAAAAAGATATTATTCAGAACAAGCTCAATTGATGTAGAAAAAGCACTTCCGGACGCTTTAGTGCTATGTACAAAAGAGGGTAAAATTGAATGGGTTAATGATGCTGCTGCAGAGATTTTTGAAACTTCCAAGATGCATTTGCTTACCTCTAAAATATCCGATTTTATAGAAAATCCAATTAATTTGATAAACAGTTCTATAGCTCTGCATAAGCCGGTTATAACAAAATTTATCGGCAAAGAAACATATTTTGACATGACTGTAAAAGAAATAGAAGAAGGGTACGTTCTGGATTTTAGAGATGCGGTTAATATACAAAATCTTAATGAGTCAGAAAATGAGATTGACACAAACAAAAACCGGTTTTTGCTAAAGCTTGCAAATGATTTAAAATCACCGATTCAGTCAATAGTTGGTTTTTCTCAGGCAATGGCAGACGGTCTTGGCGGTGAAATGAACCCGCAGCAGGAAAAGTACATTAAAATCATAAATAAAAATTCTGTTGATTTAATGTATTTTATTGCAAAGCTTTTAGAATTATCTCAAACAGAATCAAGTCTAAAAGAGCCTGAAAAACGCAAGTTTGATGTTTTAGGGCTTGTGCAGGCAGTTGTAAGATTTAATGAACAATTGTTCAAAGAAAAAGATGTCAGTATCAATGTTAGTGCAGAAGCTGATTTTGTAAAAACAATATCTAACGATGAAGATACTATAAAACTTATTGTTCAAGATTTACTGGAAGTTATTTTAAAGGCAGTTGACATGGGAGATATAACAATTAACCTTTCTAATCCTGATGAAGAATTTATTTCATCAAAGAATCTTGCTCAAGGCAGTTATACTTTAATTACCATGTCAAGCAGCACTTTACTTTTATCGGAAAATGATCTTGAATGTATGTTTGATCCGTATAAAATTGTAAATTCAGCTAACAGAAAGAACGTTTTAAGGGCAATTATTTTGGCAAGCGTTAAAAACCTTGTACAATCTTTAAACGGAATTGTATGGGTAGAGTCTAAAATACTTAAAAATACCAGTTTTAATGTGCTGATACCAAACTAGCACGTATAAGGGGAGAATATATATAAAATTTATGAGCAGCGTTATACTGAAAAATCTCGTAAAAAGCTATGACGGTAAAAGGAACGTTATTAATAATATAGATCTGGAGATTAAAGATAAAGAGTTCATTGTTCTTGTAGGCTCTTCCGGATGCGGTAAATCAACAATTCTTCGTTTAATTTCCGGTTTGGAGGAAATTACATCAGGAGAGATTCTAATAGACGGAAAAGTCGTAAATAATGTTCATCCAAAAGACAGAGATATTGCTTTTGTATTTCAGAGTTATGCACTTTATCCTCATATGAGTGTATATGATAATATAGCATTCGGTTTAAAAATGCGAAAATACCCTAAATCTGATATTGATAAAAAGGTTAGAGAAGTTGCAAAATCTCTTAATCTGGAAGATTTACTGGATAGAAAGCCGCGTCAGCTTTCAGGTGGACAACGGCAAAGGGTGGCACTTGGTAGAGCAATTGTCAGAAATCCGAAAGTTTTCTTAATGGATGAGCCGCTTTCAAATCTGGACGCTAATTTGAGAGTACAAATGCGCTCAGAGATTAAAAGATTACATAATAAATTACAGACAACGTTTATATATGTAACCCACGACCAGACAGAAGCTCTCACTATGGGTGACAGAATTGTTGTTTTAGATAAAGGCAAGATTCAGCAGGCAGCTTCACCGGATGAAATTTACAACAATCCTAAAAACAAGTTTGTTGCAGGTTTTATCGGTCAAATGAATTTTATTGATGTAGAAATAAAAGACGGGCATTTTGAGATTGAAGGTGTTAATTTTAAAGCTCCTCAAGGTATCACCGGTTCTGTTATTGCTGCAATTAGAGCTGAAAAAATGACAGGGGGAGACAAGGTTATTGGTGTTAGACCGGATATTGTTGAAATGACCGGCGGTGAGCGGATTATTTACTTTGAGCTTAATAAAAATAAATGCTCTGCAAGAATACCGCTGGAGTATCCAGTTGGTGATATTACTGAATTAAGGATCTCAGTTGAAGATATGCATTTCTTTAATAAAGAAACCGGAGAAGTTATTAAATATGAAAAAGAAGTATAAATATATTATTTTAAGTATTGTTGTATTAATGGCATTTTGTATTTCAATATGCTTTGTTCCTATAAATGCAACACGTTTCATTCCGCTTATTGAAGCGCAGGTAACAAGAGAATTGGGGATTAAAATCCATATAGAACGCCTGATTTTGCGCCTTGGACCGTCTTTAAAAGTTAAAGCGCCAGCAGTTCACCTTATGTATGCAGACGGGCAAAAATTCGGGCAGTTTTCTAATGTTAAATTCTTTATTCCATGGAGTTCTTTAATCAGAAATGACATAGTTATAAAAAGACTGAATGCTAACAAATTTATAATAAAGGCAAATTCTAATGATAAATATTTAAACGAACTTTTAAACAAACTAAATTCAAAAGATTTTAAAGAAATTCCCGATGTAAAGCTAAAAGGCTACAGCATTTCTTATAATGATGTAAATACCGGTAAATTGTACAAAATCAACGGCTCTGAAATGGAGCTTACAAAGGTTGTAAATTATGAAAACCTTCAGGTAAAAGCAATTGGTGAATTCTCAATAAATGACAAAAAATATTTGTCTTATGATATATCACTGCTTCCAAATATTAAACTTCCTGATAAAAAGCTTGATGTTGAGAACCTGCAGGAGTTTTTGGCACAGCTTGAGGAGCTGGATTTTTATTCTGACATAATAGCAGATTTGAAATTTTATAATAACTTAAATGGAGATATGCAAATCTCCGGTCTTGTAAATATTGATAACATATCTGTACTCGATCCTGATAAAAAGTCCCCAAAAAGCTTTATATATTTAACATTTTTAGGTGACAAAATCGGGGTTTTATCTAATATTTATGCTTCTTCAAATAAGAAAGTATATGTCGATGGGGTAATTAATAACTCTAAGAAAAAATGTGTTGATATAAAGGTTAAGACTGATGAGATAAGAATCAGCGATGTTTATAAGAAAGTAAAATTGCTGACAGATTTTTCAAAATATAAAGTTATAAGCTCTATTGACGGAAATATGAAGGCTGATTTTTCCATTAAGGGAGATATAAACAAGATTAAATCCTCGGGATTTATGAAAATTACAGATGGTTCTATTAAAGCAAGCGGGCTTGATATAAGCAATATTTCATCAGACATTGATTTTTCAAACAATATTATCAACATTACAAACGCAGTAGGCTATGTAAACAAAGCACCTATCATGGTAAAAGGCAGTATTGATAAAAATATTAACCTGGAAGTTTTAATGAATAAGGTTGAACTTAAACACCTTCTGCCATCAAATTTTGGAATAAATAGCGGTATAGCCTCTGTAGTAGCTAATATAAGCGGAACTTTAGATAATATAGCTCACAAAGAAAATATACAGATAGAAAATTTTAAATGCTCAAACGATGCGGGGAATTTGTCTTTCTCTAACTTAAAAATTGATACTAATAAGGACAACATAGCTTATATCAGTAATATCAACATTAATACAGATAAGACCGCATTAATAAAATTGCCATTGTTAAAATTGTATATCGATCGTGACTCAATTAAAGTACCCGATACAAATATATTTATGGCAAATTCAAAACTTACAGCAAAGGCTGAGGTTACCGATTACAACACTAAAGATTTAACTTTTAATTTCAATATAAACGGATTTATAAATTCCAGAGACATAAAAGCAGTAAAATCAAACTTTGCAGTTTATCCCGTAAAATTCTCAGTAAACGGGAATCGCTCCGTGCAGAATATCTTAGCCCAGATGTTTATGGAAAAGGCTTTGATACTTGATGAACCTGCAATTATTAATTTCTCCTCAAAATTAGAAAATAACGGCTTAAAGATAGAAGATTTAAGTATTTCACCGTTTTCAGGAAAATTGGCAGCAGATTTTAAATCCAATTTAAAAGGACAGAAGAAACTTATAATAACAGGTAACGTTGACAATGTATCAGAACCTGTATTTAAGAATATTAGAGTTTTCATCCCACAGCAGCTAAATGTAACATATTTTGACACAATAGCCCAGCTGAGAGGGGATGTATTTATTAACGGAAGCGCAAAGAAACCGGATATTGTTGGTCAAATTACCGCTCAGAATATAATAAATCAGTTTTTACAGCTTGCAGTTAATAACGTAACAGTAGATTTTAATAAAACTACTGCTTCAATAAATGCTCCTCAGGTAAAGATTGGTGATTCTGTTCTGGGAATTACATCAACAGTTTCTACGGATATATCAAAGGAACTTTTGGTTAAGAATTTGAATATTAAATCTAAATTTATTAATACAGATACTTTCTTTATGTACAAAGACAGTCCGGCATTTAATTTAATGCCGCTGAGAGTTAATGAGGGAACTATATATTCTGAAAAAGTTCTCGCAAATGTGTATAATTCACCTCTACACCTGTCAGCTTTGTCTACGAATTTTGATTTGAAAGACAATGTCTTATCTTTGAAAAATATTTCTTCAGAAGTTTTCAATGGTAAACTTGCAGGAGCACTGGATTTTAATTTAAAAGACGAGCATTTTAATTCAAAAATTCAAGCAAGAGGTGTAAGTGCGGCGCCGATATTTGATTTAATCTCTACCAGAAAAGATTCTGTAAGCGGAGTTATGGATTTTGATACTAACTTATCCGGGAATTTATCATCAAAACAGTCACTTAACGGAAATATCAAATTTATAGTACATAACGGACGCATGGGAACTTTGGGGAAGCTGGAACATTTGCTGTATGCACAAAATGTTATTGCAGATAACATGTTAAGAACATCGTTAAGTGTCGTTACAAAGGCTATTACTCTTAAAGATACAGGTCTCTTTAAGTATCTGAGAGGTGATATAGAACTTAAAAACGGCATTGCTGATATAAAATTCCTGCAGTCTCAGGGTCCTCTGATGGCATTATTTATAAAAGGTGCATACAATCCTGATACTGACTATGCAAAATTAGTTGTATTAGGACGTCTATCAGACGAGATTATCTCCGGGCTGGGTGTATTTGGAGATTTTTCCTTTAATAAATTAATGATTATGCTTACCGGAGAAGAAAACAACTATAATATTTTACCGGAGGATTTTGAAAATTTACCGCAGCTTCCAACAAAATATACAAAAGAGTTTAGAAGTGTTATTAACGGCATTGTTGATAAACCAAGTTCGGTAATTTTGTTTAACTGGATTTCCTATTCTGAAAAGTCCTACCGACAGAAGGATGTTCCAATGACCAATATAAAAATTCCTGATTTTATTGATTCATTGCCGGATTAAAACTAATCTGTTTATATGATTACTAATATTAGTGTTTTTAGGATATAATAAAAGTATGGAATTATTAAAGCCCGGGCAAAAACTAAGTATTTTTTTTCAAAAAGAAGATAAGCTTGTCGAAATTTCATGTATTATTTCTCAAGTTTATGAGGACAGGATTGTTATTGAATTACCGCAGTATTTTATGCGTTATATTAACTTCCTTGATGTCGGGTGTAAATTAACGGTAAAAGTGTTTTCTAAGATAGGGACAGTTGATTTCAATACCATTGTCATTTCATCTCCGCTTGAAGACGAATTTTCAGTAGAACTGGACTACAATGCTATGAAACTCACTCCAAATGAAGAAATTCCGGTTGTTAATGCCGTGGAAACATTAAATATAACAATGGATGATGAGAGGGTATTTAGAGTTAATACTTTTGAAATATCCACAGAATATATAAAATTTTATAGTGACTATGAGTTTCAATTAAATGATTCTTTTAATTGTGAATTAATTCTCCCGAGAAACTATGGTATAATAAAATTTAGAGGTACTGTAATATATGTAGACCCTGTCTATGACAATGAATTTAAAATTAATTATATGAATATGACAGAAGAGGACAGACAAAATTTATTGTATTATATGTATTTATATACAAATAATACTTCTGAATAGGAAACTATATGAAAGATTTAGCAGAAAATACAGAAAGTAAAAAACAAAAACCTAAAAATAAAATGTATGACCAGATAGAGCGCTGCCGGCTGGATTTGCAGAAAGACCCGACTAATCCTGCTTTACATGTACGTCTCGGGGATTTATACATGAAATGGCATCTTGATATATACAGCGCCTGTCAGTATATTGACGAGGCTATTACTGAGTATCAGTTAGCTATGGAATCCTTGATTGATTCTTGCGAAATCTATTATAAGATAGGTGTTGCTCTGTATCATAAAGGGGACCTTGATAAGGCAATAAATTATTTTACAATGGCATTGGAAAAAAAGAATGACTATTATGATGCGTATTATATGCTGGCAGAAACATTTGTTAAGAAAGCTCATTTTACAGATGCAATTGACGCTGCTCAAGCGGCTATACAATGTTCTTCTTTAAAATCATCAAGTGCACACTATTTGTTATGCAAGTTGTACGAGGCATCTTCCTTCAAGGATACTAAAATTAAGTTAAAAGCTTTTTATGAAAAGCTTATGTCAATATTACTTGTCCCTTTTGACAGAACTGCACGGGAAAATATTATTAAAAATATATCTTATCTGCGTTTTCTGCCTCTTTTTATAAAAGGTTTTTATGCAATTCAACTGAAGGATTACGGAAAAGCCGTTCAGTTGTACAAGGATTCTATAGAAACTGCACCGGGGTTTGCCCCTCTTTATTGCGTCTTAGGTGATATATACTTATCAACCGGGTATTTTGAAGATGCAATTACCGAGTATAAAATGGCAATCTGGCTCGATCCGTTTAACATTGCAGCATACAGACATTTGTGCAGAGCCTATGAAGAGCAGGGAGATTATAATCAGGCTATAGAAGTTTATAATAAGCTTATTGCTATGGCGCCGAATATGCCGGATTTATACTCTAATCTTGCTAATATTTACTATATTAAAGGGGAATTTGACCTTGCTATATCAAATTATCAGACAGCAATAACCTTAAATCCTAACAAATCCTGGACAAGTGTTATTGCCCAGACTATGGGATTTGTATATCAAGAAAATAAATCTGATCCTGATGCAGCAATTTCAGCTTATCAGACAGCTTACGTATTAACTCCTGATGATATTGATATTTATGTAAATTTAGGCAGTGCATTTTATGATAAAGAAGATTATAGTAATGCTCTTGCTGTGTACAGGCAGGCGCTTGAGCTGCAGCCTCATAATGCAAAAATTCACTGTAATCTTGGTTTCTTGTACTGGGGTAAAGGTGATACTGAAGAGGCAATTAAATCTTATGAGCTTGCAATAAAATATAATAAAAATTATGATATTGCTTATAATAACCTTGGTGTTATATATCTGGACGATTTAGGACGTGTTAACAAAGCTATTGAGTTGTTCAAAAAAGCTGTAGAATCAAATCCTAATTACGCTCTGGCGCATTTTAATCTGGCAAGAGCAACCTCAATTATTGGCGACAAGGTAGAGGCAGCAAAGCTATACCAGATGGCACAGGATATCAACAAAATAACTCAGGAAATTGACCCTAGGGATATAGCAGATAAGATAAGCGAACTTTTTGAATCTTAATTTATACCCCTTTACCTGAAATTTTCTTACATGTATAATGTAACAATACCGGAATTAAAGTATGACTGAAGAAGATAAAATTGGAATATCTCATTTAATTCAAAAAGAGTTAAACTCTTCTGATAAAATATTAAAGCCTGATTTTAACCAGAAAACAGGTCGTGAGCTTCTGGCGTTTTATTTGCAGTCAAAATTTAAACAGTTATTAGCGTATGATAATAAAGCTGCCGAACCGATTTTTATTGAGGTTCGGTATGATTTTATACAGAAATTCTCAAAAAGGCTGATTCAAAATCCTGAAAAGCGTATTATGATAGGTGTTACAGGAGAATCAGCTTCCGGCAAGTCAACTATATGTAAGGAAATTGAAAATGTTATTGAACGCTTTAATATGCCTGTAACTATTCTTACAACAGATAATTATTTTAATGATATCTCTGGTCTAATTAAAGAATACGGGACGTTTGATAATTTGAGAGATAACGGCTACGATGTAGATTCCCCAAATAGTTTCCAGCTTGATGTCTTAAAAGAAGATTTAGACAAGATTTCACATGGTGAAGATATTTATTCTCCGGAATATTTGCTTAACGGAACCGGTGTTTCTGTTCCTAAGGCTAAATTTGTACCTTCTAACAAAATCGTTGTTGTAGAAGGAATGGCTTCTATGTTTGGCGATAACAAGGATATTTTCGATATAAAAGTCTATGTGGAAACAGATTTGGATATAAGAAAAGAACGTTTCCTCACAAGAGCTTATACGGAGCGTAATCAGGATTTAGAAAATGCTAAAAAACACTGGGAATATATACTGGGAGCCGGAGAAAAGTATGTAAAACCATACAGAGCTGAGGCTGATATTATAATTAACGGAGATTCCAATCTGGCTTATTTTTCGCAGATTTTAGAATATATACATACAATTACCAATAATTTTGAAGCCTAGGGGTAGGGGTAAATGTAGGGGAAAGGGGTAAAGGTTTGATGGATATTACAGCAGTAAATAGCGTTTCATTTGACGGCAAGCAGAGATTTTTGTCAAAAAACGGACACGAAAATCTTAAAACAATTTTGAAAAATATTAATGCAGAAACAACAATGAAAAAGAATGATTTCTGCTGGAGCTCTGAATTTATTAAATCTGTCACTCTAAAGAATGAAAATGTAAAAGTAATAGATGGCAGGATGCTGCTGGATAAAGTTCCTCAAGAAGATCAGCTGATAAAAGAAAGTATGATTGATGTAGGCAAAACCGAACTTGTAATAGACAATAAATCAGGAGAAATTATTGACTACTATAAAAAATTCTACACCCCATGGTCTAAAGTCCTGAAAAAACTGGAGCAGGGACTGGAAACAATAAAAGAAAACCTGAATAATCCGGAGATTGTAAAAAAAGAATGGCTGGGGATGTCGGGATTTACTTCTAAAGGCGCACAAAAGCTTCAGGAAGTAAAACAAGGTAAAAAATCCAACGTAACAACCTATCTTTTATAATCCGCTTAGCACTTTTCTGCCAAATATTTAGCGAGCCCTTCACCCATTGAAAAACAGGAAGGAATTATCCTTAAAGCCGCTTGAGCTTCAAAATCTGCAGAGATACATCTTCCTATAACAAAAAGATTATCTTTTACAATCAAAGATTCTACAGGCAGCTGGTATTCCTGATATACAGTTTCAAGAGTCGAGCTGTCCTTTTGGCTTGAATGCACGTCTATAGGATAATTAGATATAACAACGGGATGCTCAAACCGCTTTCCGCTTCTTAAATCCGTGGCAGAGTATACATATTTACCCTTGACTCTATTTGAAACTCTTATACCTAAAGAGTTGGCAATAGATGAAATGTAAGCATTCTCAAACCCCGGAAAATACTTTCTGCAAAAGCTTGAGAGCCTGAGTATACTTGCACGCCCTGCTATATAAGGGTTTTTGCTGCTATTGATTAACCTCGGGCAGTTGAAAGCAATAGAATCAGGCGTTCCGGCTACCGAAAATATCTGAAAGTAGTTAGAATCCTCTTCTGTAATGACTCCATCAGCCATACCTCGCTCAAATACAGGTCTTAAAGCCCAGTTTTTATTCTTATCCCACGTATAGGCAGTAGAGAGGTATATCCTGCCGTCTACATTGCAGCTTGTTGTAACATCCCTGTCTTTATCCAGTTCCATTATCCAGTTTGAAAATTCTTTAACATTCACGCCTGACATAATAAATCTTAAATTAACCGGCTGAGATTTTTTTTCTAAAAATTCGCAATTTAATTTTTGACAAATTTTTGCATCACCTGTTGCATCTACTACATACTTCGTTTCGATAGGTAATAATAACTCATGCTCTAAATCAAGATTGTTATTGCTCTCTATCGTTACGATATATGATGATAATTTTTCTTCTATTTTTGTTATATAAGACTCAAACAAGATTTCTACTCCAGCATCCATAAGCAGCGAATCCAGCATAATTTTGGTAAGCTCCGGATTAAACCAGCCTTTATTACCGTCAATATAAGTAATTGCGCCGTTTATTGAATATAATTTATTATATAATGTCTCAAAAAATTCTGTATTTATTGCATTTTTAGAGGTTTTCATTGCCGGAATAACAAGAGCGGAAGTGATTGAACCGCCTAAAAAGGTGTTTTTTTCGACTAATAAAACTTTGAAGCCTAATTTTGCTGCAGTATAAGCGCATGCACATCCTGCAGTACCGCCGCCTGCAATTACAATATCATATTTCTTCATTTTCATCTTTCTTCATACTCCTGAGTTTCATGTATTTAGAAGAGCTCATTAAGTCACTATGCCGGAACTCATACTCTCTAAATTCAATTATATCTTTTTTATCAAATGAAAGTGTTGGATCATGATATGGGATTCCTGCTTTTGTATTACACAAACCAATTTCATAAGGTGTAAGCGGATGTTCTATTTTTGTTTTATCTTTTGAAGCAATTGTTCCTATAATTTTATTTGTTTTTTTATGATAAATATTACCTACGTAGAATTTATTTTCAAGTAACGTATTTCTTACAAGTGCAGATGTTGAATACGTCATTAAGAGTCCCTGCGGAGAAATTCTTTTGTAGAGTTCTGCTATAAATTCTACCGTCCACAATTGAGGCGCCTTAGTGTAAGTGAAGGCATCCAGAAATATGAGGTCATATTCGTTGTTTAGGGTCAAAATGGTCTTTCTGGCATCGTCGACGTAAAAATTTATGTTAAAAAGGCTCTGAGCGGTCTTAAAATTCATTTTTTTATACCGTCTCGATAGGGTGGCATAATATATATTATGTAAGAAGGTCGATAAATTACATCCGGAGGACTTATTATACCCCCATTTTTGATTAAATTTAGCATACTTAATCAGAGAGTTATCAAAAAATCTCCGATTTTTCTTTTCTCGCATCATTTTTTTGAGTTCTTTTGAGGGGTACTCTTTTCCAAAATATTCTGAAAGATTGTTTAATAAAATATAATTTACGTAGCTATTAATTTTATACTCTTTTTCAATATGCATATTTTTAAATTTTAAATCTAAAAGTTCATTTATCTCTTTCTTATTCTTAGGCATAAATTTTGTAAGCAAATCAACAAACAAATTTCTTATTGTATAATAGCTTTCAAAACAGGTTAAAATTTGTGGTACCGCGCTATCATATATTTCACCGGGAGTTTTTACAGTTCTAAAAAGCGGAGATAATTGCACAAGTTCTTCATTAATATCTAAGCAGTCAATTTGAAAAGAGTATTTTTTATTACTACTTATCGATTCGATATATGATAATAACTGTTTATTGCTTCTGAATATTTTATTGACACCTATCGCAACGATATAAAACAATTTTTGGAAAATATTTTTCTTTTTAAATTTTATATTATTAATTAAAAAACTCATTAAAGCTTTTGTGTTGTATCCGATTCCGTAACAAACATCAAGAACTTTTAAATTTTCAAAATCATATATATCTAAATTTGCAGGCAGAACAAATTTTTCCCATGCTTCTGTTAGCGCGCCGAATTTAGAGTGAAAAACATCCTTCTGGGCATACGAATAAAGCCCTATAGACCCGTCTTCGGTAAAATATGGTTCATAATCCCTCATAATGCTTATTATATCAGTATTATAGCGTTACTGCAAGGACATATTTTGACATTTTGTTTACCGGAAGTATATAATATTTATAAGAATAGAGGGCAGGATTATGAAAAAATTTGCGTATATATTGTTATTACTGGGGGTGACGACATCTTTTACAGCTGCACGCTCGTATGAGCCGGTACCTTCAAATGTTGATTTGCCTGCAAAGTACACTCAGGAGTATATTGACAGCATTTCTGACGAGTATAAAAAAGTTTCCAACGAACAAATTTTCCATGTTGCACTGGATATGCTAAAAGACACAACCGGAGAATTCTCCCGTAAAGCCATTTTAGGCTATAACGTAACACAATATCCGGTTCAAATAATGTTCAAAGACTTATCGGAGATTAATGAAGCTTACTCAACCTTTGACGCAATAGGGTGGAAAAAACGGGGCAAGCTTTATATTTACATTAATCCTAAGCATGAATACGCTCCCCCGGGTGCTTTAGCAGCTCTTTTAGCGCATGAAGCAATTCATCAGGACGAATATAATTCCCTGAGCGAGGAAACTTACGCCTGGACAATGGAAGCTATTGTTTGGAATGAAATTTTAAAGAAATATCCGGAATCAAATAATCTTGAATCAGCGCTTGTTACAAGAGAAAATATATTAAAACAGCTTTTAGAGAAGGGGAATTATACTAACAAATACATAAAAAAGACTGTTTTTGCAAATAACGGGTATAAAAATCTGCCGCTTACATCACCGGGATTCCAGAACCGGTAGAATTTAAATAAATTCTATAATAATCATATCCGGTTCCATTTGTATATTGATTAACTCCCGTTCTTGATGTTAAATTATGTTATGAAGAAAAAGCAGATACTAATATTTATTTTGTCCGTATTAATTCTGGTAATATTTAATAAAGTTTTTTTGACAACTTTTACCAGAACAAATGCTTTTTTCGCAAATCAGGCTCTGGTTAACAGTGAAGAGATATCTCCCCAGAGACTTTTTGACAAAACCTGGAGAATTATAAGTAAAGAGTATTATGAGCCTACTTTAAATCATCAAAACTGGCTCAGATGGAAGTACCGTTATCAGGATAAAATAAAGACAGATGAGGATGCAAGAGTTGCTATTGATACCATGATAGCAAGTCTTAATGAGCCTTATACGCGCTTTATGCCTAAAAAAGACTATGAAGAACTTACTACTTCTATAACTTCTAAAATATACGGGATTGGCGTTAATATATATTCAAACGCCGGTAAAATTGAGATATTCAATGTAATGCCTTCTACTCCGGCAGATTTTGCACAGCTTAAGCAAGGTGATATTATAACAGCTATAGACGGAAAAGATACCAACGGAATGAATGTTTCAGAGGTTGCCGCGCTTGTCAGGGGTCCGGAAAACAGTGTTGTAGAACTTACGATAATGCGTGACGGGAAGAAACTTACAAAAACCTTAAAACGCAAAGAAATAAAGATTAAAAGCGTCAAAAGTTCCATTCTTGACAATCATATAGGCTATATTCAGATATTAAGCTTTATGAGCGGCTCTACGCCGAATGAATTTGTTGAAGCATTGGAAAATACTAAAAATACAGATGCGTTAATATTGGATTTACGCGGAAACACAGGCGGGCTTTTAGACAACGCTGTATTTATTGCAGACATTTTTATAAAAAGCGGAACTATTGTTGATATAATATACAGAGACGGGTACAAAAAATCTATAAAAGCGCAGGATGAGATGATTCCGCTGGATAAGCCAATTGTTGTACTTGTGAACGGAGCGAGCGCCAGTGCAAGCGAGATTTTATCAGGAGCTTTAAAAGATTATCATAGAGCAACTCTGGTCGGAAGAAAGACTTTTGGTAAAGGACTCGTGCAAAAAGTTGTGCCGCTTCCTAACCGAACAGGGGTTAATATTACAATTGCAAGATATTTGACGCCTAAAGGAACTGATATTAATGAATTAGGTATAAAACCGGATGTTGAAATAGGAAATGACTTTGATATTTTAATTGATTCGAAGCATGACATACAGCTTGAAAAAGCTAAGGATATATTGAATGATAAAACAAGAATTAGAAGCGCTAAAAACTAAGGGACAGCTGAGAAAAATTCCGGATATACAGTCTAAAAGCGACGGGAAAATTGTAATAGCAGGAAAAGAATATATAAATATTGCCTCAAACGATTATTTGGGCTTAAGTACAAAAGATGATTTAAGAAAAGAGTTTCTTGTACATAATGATTCTTTGCTTTCGACTGCTTCTGCAAGGCTTTTAACAGGCAGCTCTCCTGAATACAAAGAGCTTGAAGCAACTGTTGCCAGTATTTTTAATAAAGAGGCTGCATTAATCTTTAATACAGGATACCAGTGCAATTTAGGTGTTATTTCAGCCTTAATCGGGCGCGGTGATGTTGTGTTTTCCGACAAACTTAATCATGCAAGCATAATTGACGGTATGCAGCTTTCTAAAGGTGATTTTTTCAGGTATAAACACTTTGATTATGCGAATCTGGAAAAGCTTCTTGAATCAAAAAGAGGACAATACAAGCGCGCTTTAATTGTATCTGAATCAGTATTCAGCATGGATGGTGATATTGCTGATATTGATAAGCTTGTTGAATTAAAGAAAAAATATAACTGCCTTTTAATGATTGATGAAGCGCACGCTTTTTGTGCTGCCGGGAAGACTCTGGCAGGGATTTCTTACGGAAAAGATGTTGATATTATAACGGCAACATTCGGAAAAGCTGTAGGCTCTTTCGGGGCTTTTTGTGTCTCAAATAAGGATATAATATCATATTTAATAAATAAAGCGCGTTCTTTTATATTTTCAACCTCTATTCCGCCTCTAAATATTGCCTGGTCTAACTGGCTATTGACAGAAAAAAAAGATTTTATCCTTTATCAAAAGCAAAAACTTACGGATTTAACAGCTAGTGTGCATAAGCTGCTTGACGATAGAGGGTTTAAAACTCCTTCAATGTCACATATTATACCAATAGTAATCGGAAGTAATGAGAATACACTTAAACTGTCTGAAAAACTACGTTCAGAAGGATATTATATTCCTGCAATCCGTCCTCCAACGGTACCTGAAGGAACTTCAAGATTAAGAATATCTCTAACAGCTGATTGCAGGCTGGATGATTTTGTACGATTGCTTGATATAATAAATGATAGACTTTTCGTCTAATGGAATTCAAGTCAGGATTTTAAAGGAGGGATTCATTTTGATGAATTTATTTTTAAGAAAATTTCTGCGGCTTAAAGATAAATATACTAGAAGATATGTATGCAATCTCATATTTCCATATAAAGCAGACTATTTTAATTCTTATTGGGACGAAATTATTAGTCTCGGCTATAATTGTGAGGTAAATGCGAGATTAGAAGACGTTTTTTGCAATCATTACAAACATTTTTTATTCACCTCATCTTATGAGTATAATAGAGAGTTATTTTTAAAAGCATTAGAAGAGCTAGGCAATTTTTCGAATGACGATTATACAGTATTACCAAATGGTCTGATACAGAACAATAGATATCGAATCGGATTTCATTCAAGATATCCTAAAAATGAGCTTTTTAATAATGACAAATCTTTAACCTCAGCAGTACCAGCTGCTATTGAAGAATTAAAATCCAGGGTGAAATATTTAGCAGAAAAGCTGGAAAATATTTTTAGGCAAAATAAAAAAGTTCTTTTTGTTATTAAATTACAATATACCGACTTTAACCAAGATATTGAGTATATAATTAAGCTAAATGAAGTTATTAAGAAAAAATTTTCTTGCTCAAATCCAGAATATAAACTACTGGTAGTTATCAGCAGAAAAAACTATCCTAATTTAGATTTATTATATAATATATTGCCGGATAATGTTGATATTGGCGTTGTTCATTCTTTTGCACCAGATTCAAATACAGCTAGGGGCGGGGATATTATCGGCTGGAAAAGACTTCTTAAAAAGTATATTGAATATAAATTTTAGGCACAGACATCAATCCACGCAAGAGCTGAAGAATATTTGAACAGTTCCTCAGGTGTAAGCTCTATTGCAGAATTACTACTTCCGCAGGCTGGAAAAACAGTCGTAAACCGCTTCAAAGACTCATCCAAATATACTTTTACTGTATTACTAACTCCAAAAGGACAAACTCCGCCGATTGCGTGTCCCGTATATTCCAGAACCTCATCAGGAGAAAGCATTCTGGCTTTTGTATGAAAATAAGCTTTGTATTTTTTGTTATCGACCCGCACATCACCGGCGCAAACAATAAGAATACAGCCTTCTTCCTGCTTAAAAGACAGAGTTTTTGCAATTCTTGCAGGCACAACATTCAAAGCTTTAGCTGCAAGTTCAACTGTTGCACTTGAGACATCAAACTCAAGAATCTTATCCTCCAGATTATACTTTCTAAAATACTCTCTTACTTTTTCTATGCTCATATCAACTGTAAAAATAACTCCCTGCTTTTAGTTCTTATTTCTTCATCTATTTCAAATATTTCATCAAGTGACGGGTTTTTAATAACAGTATGATTTTCCATCATTTTTTCTACCGTGTTAATGATATCAAACAGTTTAATTTTCCCCTGTAGAAAAGCAAAAACCGCCTCTTCGTTTGCAGCATTCAGGCAGACTGTTGCAGAACCGCCTGTTGTTCCGGCTTTATAAGCAAGCTTAAGCGCTTTAAATTTCTCCCAATCCGGTTCTTCAAAGTCCAGTCTGGCAATTTCAGAGAAGCTAAAACTTTTTGATTTTATACCTTCAAACCGCTCAGGATAAGTAATTGCGTACTGTATCGGAATATGCATACTCGGTAAGCCAAGCTGCGCTATAACACTACCGTCAACGTATTCAATAGCAGAATGTACAACACTTTGAGGATGAACTACGACTTCAATTCTGTCATAGCCCATACCAAAAAGGTGATGTGCTTCAATGACTTCCAGCCCTTTATTCATAAGGGTTGCACTGTCGACTGTAATTTTCTTGCCCATATGCCATCTCGGGTGTGCAAGAGCCTGCTCTACAGTTGCATTTTTCATATCTTCAACTGTTTTATGCAAAAACGGACCGCCGGAAGCTGTTATTATAAGCTTGTCCACCTGAGAAATATCTTTTATGCACTGGTGAATTGCGCAGTGCTCACTGTCTACAGGAATAATCTTGACTCCATACTCTTTAGTCATAGGCATAACAATGTCACCAGCCATTACAAGAGTTTCTTTGTTAGCAAGAGCAATATCAATACCGTTTTTAATAGCTGTAATCGTAGGTTTTAGTCCGATTCTTCCTGATACGGCAACAAGGATAATATCATTTTCTTTATTTGAGCATATTTCTTCTAAAGAAGCGTATTTTGCCCCCTCTACGGATTTATAATCATTTGCATAAGCATATTTTGGCTTAAATTTGCGGATTTGTTCATTTAATAGCTCCGTATTGCTTCCGCCTGTTAAAGCTATAATTTCAAACTTATCGTTTAATTTTTCTATGACTTCCAGAGCCTGCCTGCCGATTGAACCGGTTGAGCCTAAAATACTGATTTTACGTTTCATATTTACTCAAGCTCCCTTACATAAGAAAAATACTCGTTTTTCTTGTATTTTTCGGCAGACTGTTTTATAACATCTTTGTCCATAAATCCCATTCTGAATGCAACTTCTTCAAGGCAGGCAATTTTTATTCCCTGATTCTCTTCAATAGTCTGAATATATTGAGAAGCCTGCATTAAAGACCTGTGAGTTCCTGTATCAAGCCAGGCAAAACCGCGTCCGAAGAGTTCTACATTTAATAATCCCTTTTCTAAATAAATCCTGTTTAAATCTGTAATCTCTAATTCGCCTCTTGCGGATGGTTTCAGAGATTTTGCATACTTAATAACGTCATTGTTATAGAAATACAGACCTGTAACAGCATAGTTAGACTTAGGTTTTGCAGGTTTTTCTTCAATAGAAAGAGCTTTTCCGTTAGAATCAAATTCTACAACGCCGAATCTTTCAGGATCTTTAACCTGATAGCCAAAGACGGTTGCATATCCCTGCTGTGCTGAATGTACGGCTTTATGAAGCATTCTTGAAAAGCTTTGACCGTAAAATATATTATCTCCTAATACAAGTGCAACCGGATCATTTCCAATAAATTCTTCTCCGAGTATAAACGCCTGAGCAAGCCCGTCCGGACTCGGCTGTACTTTGTATGAGAATTTTACTCCGAATTGGGAGCCGTCACCGAGTAGTTTTTCAAAATTAGGCAAATCCTGCGGAGTAGATATGATTAAAATATCCCTAATTCCTGCAAGCATAAGTACAGAAATCGGATAATAAATCATAGGTTTATCATACACCGGCAATAACTGCTTGGATACAACCATTGTACTCGGATAAAGCCTAGTACCGCTTCCTCCTGCTAAAACAATACCTTTCATTACTCTTCTACCCTCAAATCTAAATAATCTTTTAATGCCGCCCTCCAGTCTCTGCAAATATGGTTATTATCCATAATGCTGTAGTGCGGACGCTTTGCAGGACGAGGAAATTCGTCTGTTGTACAAGGTTTTAGATTTACGGTCAAATCGGCTTGTTCAAATATCTCTTTGGCAAACCCGTACCAGCTTGTATAACCGCTTCCGCAAACGTGATAAATGCCAAAAGGCTGCTTTAAGAGCTTTAAAATACCGTTTGCAAGCTCTACAGTCCATGTCGGACAGCCGACTTGATCGTCAACAACCTTCAACTCTTCTTTATCTTTAAGCAAAAGCATAGTTTCAACAAAATTCTTGCCGTGATGACCGTACAGCCAGCTTGTTCTTGCTATATAAAACTTTGTACAATGCTTCTTTACTGTTTCTTCGCCTTCAAGTTTAGTTAAACCGTAGTTATTAATCGGGTTAGGATTATCCGAAGGTATATAAGGCGTCTGTTTTGTTCCGTCAAAGACATAGTCGGTAGAGATATAAACCATTATAGCGTCATTCTTTGCAGCAGCTTCCGCTACATTTTCCGTACCAACAGAATTAAGAAGTCTTGCATTTTCTAAATCTTCTTCCGCCTTATCTACATTAGTATAAGCTGCACAGTGAACAACAATTTCAGGTTTTAAGTCAGTTATAAAGTCGTTTACAGCCTTCTTATCGGTAATATCAAGTTCATCCCTGTCAGTTTCAACAACTTCATACCCCGCATCCTCAAGAATCGGGCATAAATCCTGCCCGAGCATTCCTTTTGCACCAGTAACCAGTACTGCCATTACACCACCGCTTTCTTAGCTTCAATACTCTTTATCCAATCCTGATTGTTTAAATACCATTCAATTGTCATCTTAATCCCCTGCTCAAATGTAACAGAAGGCTTCCATCCAAGCTCTGAAGTAATTTTGTCGTTAGAAATAGCGTATCTTCTGTCATGTCCGAGTCTATCCTGAACATATTCAATAGAAGATTCGTCTTTACCCATAGCTTCAAGTATCAGATGAGTTATCTCAAGGTTTGTTTTTTCGTTATGTCCGCCAATGTTGTAAACTTCTCCCAATCTACCTTTGTGAAGCACTGTATCAATAGCAGCACAATGGTCATAAACATACAGCCAGTCTCTTACATTAAGCCCGTCGCCGTATACAGGAACTTTTTCACCCCTCAAAAGCTTCGAGATAAAGAAAGGAATAAGTTTTTCCGGATACTGATATGGTCCGTAGTTGTTAGAACATCTTGTAGTAAGTACTGGAAGTTTATAAGTCTCAAAATAAGCTCTTACAAGCATATCAGCGCTTGCTTTGCTTGCAGAATACGGACTATTAGGCGCAAGCGGAGTTGTTTCATAAAAATATCCTGTCTTTCCTAAAGTTCCGTAAACTTCATCCGTTGAGACCTGCAAATATCTTTCAATACCGATTTCCTTTGAAGCCTGCAAAAGATTTAATGTACCCTGAACATTTGTTTCAATAAATATTTCAGGGTGTTTAATCGAATTATCAACATGAGATTCTGCCGCAAAGTTTACGACGCAATCCACCTCTGAAATAAGCTCTCTTACAAGCTTTCTGTCACATATATTTCCGTGTACAAACCTGTAATTCGGATTGTTTTCAACATCTTTTAAGTTTGCAAGATTCCCGCAATAAGTTAATGCATCAAGGTTTATAACTTTGTAGTCAGGATATTTATTTAAAATATGCCTTACAAAGCAGCTTCCGATAAATCCTGCCCCGCCTGTTACCAATAATTTCATATAATCTCCTTTAATGTAGGTTGTTTTTTGTCTTTTTCCGATAGAATAGGCTCAAAATCAATGCCCCAGTCTATGTTTATGTCCTTGTCACACCACAAAACCCCGCTGTCAGCCTGCGGCGCATATTCTCCACTCGCTTTATACAAGAGTTCAGCGGTATCAGAAAGTACCACAAAACCATGTGCAAAACCTTCCGGAATGTAGAGCATGTATTTGTTTTCTTCTGATAATTCAACTTTTACATACTCTCCGAAAGTCTTAGAACCTTTTCTTATGTCAACTGCAACATCATAAATACGCCCTCTGCCGCATCTTACAAGCTTTGCCTGACCGTAAGGGCTTTTCTGGTAATGCAGCCCTCTTAAAACTCCTTTTACAGACTTTGAGTGGTTATCCTGATTAAATTCCACATCAATTCCATTTGCAAAAAAGTCTGATTTTTTGTAAGTTTCCATAAAAAAACCGCGGTTATCACCAAAAACCTTAGGTTTTACAAGTATTACATCCTCAATTTTTTGTCTTTCATATTCAAACGGCATATTCTTACTCCTTAAAAGATATTTTAACACAAATCTCTTGTTTTAAATGTAAAATACCCTTCATAATTGTAACTTGCATCTATTCCTTTCATATAAACTTCTCTGTCATTAATTTCAGAAGTTAATGCAGGTTTCAAAAGCTCCCGAATTTCAACATTCTTGATTGGACTTCTCTCCATAGCAAGTAAATAGTCATTTTTGTCTATCTTGCTCCAATCCACCACTTTGCCTAATTCCTTTTTAAAAATTAAATCAAGCCATATGCGGGTGCTTCGTCCGTTACATTCCCGAAAAGGGTGAGCAACATTCATTTCTACATATTTTTCAATAATCTCGTCATAAGTTGATTGAGGCATTTCATCTATATGCTTAAGCGCCTGTTCAAGATACATTACAGGGGCAAAACGAAAATTCCCTTTTACAATATTTACATTCCTTATTTCTCCTGCAAAATAATAAATCTCATCAAAAAGGAATTTATGTATTTTGCGTAAAGAATCAAAGGTTCCGGCTTCTAAATTGTTAAGAAAACCGCTCTCAAATAGCTCCAGAGCCTTTTTTTTACTTATTTTTTCTTCTTCTCTCGCAAGTTCTGACGAATCAGTTATACCAAGCTTGTTTTCTAAAACCATACTTTACCTCAAAAGAGATTATATCATAGAAAAGTATAATATTATATGGTTAAATGTATCCAAACCTTATGAAAGATGTAGATTGGTTTTACTAACTTAATAATAATTACAGAAGCGAACCCCTCACCCGAATTTCTAAGCTCGCACGGCTCGCTAAGAAATTCTTCCCTCTCCCACAAAGGGCGAGGAGAAGACAAAAAAATGCGCTTGGCGCGATTCAATACAGCACGACCTATCCCTCAAAAAGGGGACTCTCTAGCTGGTGATATGCAATAATGCTTGCGCTTAAAAACAAAAAATGCGCTTGGCGCGATTCGAACGCGCGACCTATCCCTTAAAAGGGGAGTGCTCTACCTGCTGAGCTACAAGCGCATATTGTATTTAATTTTAAACCTTTTATACTTCGGCTGTGGATTAACCACAAAATTTATGTTAACAAGAACAAATTTTAGTGTCAAGGGTTTTGTTACTGTCTGATATTTCTTGTACTATTTCAGCGATTTCATCGGAAATATCGGAGTTTTCAGAGATATTTTCTCTTACCAGTTTTGCAAAATCCGCTTTCTTAAATTCATGCAGTCCTTTTTCTTTGAATATATTCTCAAGATTCTTTACTTCCGGCAAATCCTCGGATAAATCGGCATCCGAGACAGTGTTAAAGTTCTTAAAATGAGCATTTAATGTCTTTATAATAAGTGATTTTGGCAGTAAGTCTTCAAATTCGCCGCATGATACAAGATGAATTTTATCTATACCACGCAATTTAGGTTTAATCTGCCGGATATTATCCTCTGCATCTTTGTCAAGAAGCAAGAATATCGGAAGCTTAAGCTCTTCTATCAGTTTGTAATACATTTTTACCACCTGATTTTTGCCGCCGGCACCTATAACCTGTATACCTTTCCGATAAAAATCAAACCCGAGAAATTTAGAAAAAGCAGGAAGCAGAATTTCTTCCGTCAGCCCTTCTACAAGAATTACTTTTTCTACAGGATATTTAAGAAAATGCTCCTCTCTTGCCTGCTTTAAATCCAAGTTGTCTTTAAGACTCTTTAACCATTTTAAATTTACATGTGAGGAATCGTCTATTAAATCTAAGGCAGCATAATAATTCAGTCTATTATCCAACAATTCTTTTGTATAATCATCATTTATAAAAACAGAATTTTCGTATTCGTATAATTTTCTGTTAATTTCAAAATTGTTACAATTCTTTTCAATTGAACCGTTAAAAATTTCTTCCGTATAATATTTGAGTTCGACAGGGTTAATTGATAATAATTCGCTTTTTTTTAGCTTAGGTTCAATTAAATTTGATAAAATAATATCATTAAATACCCGAAAATATTTTTCTTTTGTAAATTTAAATCTGGTAAGCCTGTCTAAAGATATAATAATTTGTTCATGTGTTAATTTTTTATACTTCATCAAAATAATTATATTATATCCGGTTGTAAAATTTTGTAACAATTATTATGTAAAGAATTGTAAATTTTTTCTCAAAAAAAAGAAATTTTTGACAGCAAATATACTTTATATATATAAGAGTATAAAAAATTTACGGAGACGGTACAAAAAATGGCTTTCTTGTTATTACTACATGAAAAAATGAGGCTGAGACGTCAGGTCAACAAACTGACGTTGAAACAGCTGCGCTACGGCAACCGTCTTGACCGTATGACTAAGAATATTGAAAGAGTACAAAAAATGTACTCTAGCAGGCAATCGCAATTACAAAAGATGGCTCAGATGATGCAGTCTCAAGCTACTGTATTCTTCCAGAATGCAATGGGATTGGGAATGCAAAATCAGGCATTTAATCCTTGGAATATGAATGGCGGAGGCATGACCTCATTTGTCCTTAATCAAATGGGAGCAATGTTAGCCAGCGGTAAAATACCAAGTGGTAAGGATACTACATATGCAGCTATAGATTCAGCCAGATATCAAGAAATGTTACAAGATTACTATCTAGGCGGTCTCGGACAGATGAAAGATGAGGATGGAAATCCTGTAGCTGGTAAGTTTGGTACTAAAGGACAATTCTCTGAAGATGAAGTCAAAGCCTTCAAGATGGCAATGCAGGCTGCCAATAATAACCAAAATCAGGCTAGAACGATGTGCCAGAATATGACCCAGAATTATCAGAACAACATATCTATCTGGTTAGAAGCAGCACAAGCACAATTAGAAGCAGAGCAGGATGCAGCACTTGCACCATTAGAGATGGAACAGACAGATATGGAACTCGAAAAAGATTCTGTAGAAACACAACTTGCATACGCAAAGGAAAGATTAAAGAATATCGAACAGGCTTGCAGCGAAGAAACCCAGAACGCAGCACCGAAGTTCGGACTCGGTTAATAATTATAATACATATCCAAAAAGGGCGGCTAAAATACACAGCCGCCCTTTTTTATTGGCTGATAGCACAAACCTCCCCATTCGTGAGGTCGCAGTTGTGCGAGCGTCAGCGAGCTACAAATGCGGGAGGGGTTTAACATTACTGATAATTAAGAATTAATCCCCATTCTAACCTTCCCCAACCGGGGAAGGAACACGCTAAGTCGTTCAATTAACGCATTCACCTCGCCCCTTTGGGGAGAGGGAAGAATTTCTTAGTGAGCGATTAGCGAACTTAGAAATTCGGGAGAGGGGCTGGAAAACTATCAT
>CALUVI010000035.1 GCA_944324185.1 Candidatus Gastranaerophilales bacterium
CCACACTACTAATACTAAGCAAGATTGCGTGAAACCCAACAAAAACTTTTCTATTCCGGTAGGAACGCTGACGCTTTTCCTACCCTATGGTTAGTGACCGGTAAGATCCCGAAACAAGTTCGGGATGACAGCAATACGGGCGTGGGTGTTACGTGGTTTGAGAAGGTTTTAGAGATTCTTCGGACTCTCGTCCTCAGAATGACGCCACATTTGCGGATAAAAACTACAAGAAATATCGGTCGGGCTTTAAGCCTGACCGATGATAGACTTATGATAAAACTAATGGATGGGACGGTGTAAGGTGCTAAAAATTGTACAAGAAGTAAAAAAGAGTGGATTTAATCCACTCTTTCTGCCGTTGTTCATTCTTCAATACAGTATCTTTTTTCGTACATATGTCCGGTTACAGCAGCAACTACGGCACTGATACCGATTAAGCTATAGACAAGCCGCGCAAGCAGTGTCATATCTCCGAGCATAAATTCAACGAGGTTAAAGTCAAATAGTCCGACGAGCCCCCAGTTGAGTGCGCCTAACAGAACAAGAAAGTAAGAAGTGATTTTTAGAAACTTATGCATTCAGTGACCTCCTTTCGGGTACATACTTATTATTAAACTTTTTTTATAAATTAAATTAGACTGATGGGCTTCCACTTTTGCGGGATTTTTTGATATAGAGATGTTTAATTATTTGTTATATATATGCCTGTCAATATCTGACAGTGGCTGAACAGCAGTTTTATTTGTTACGAACTCTTCACTTGCGGGGTTTTTATAAAACAACGGGAGCGTAGTTTTATAAGTCCGATAATAAACTTACGGTGTTGATTTAGACCGAATTTTAAAGTATAACTATATTATGAAGAAGTTTTTGGGAGTGAGTTTAGTATTAGCTATAATACTGTCAAATTTTGCGCTTGCGGCTGATGATGGTGTTGTTACGCTGGACAAAAACAGCGTAGAAAAACCGCAGATTACTATTGATTCGACAGAAAAACAATTGAAAGGGTCACTTCTTGTTAATGATTCTGAGACGGTTGCGCATTTGATAGAAATCCAGAAGGAGCATGATGTTAAGGATCTGGAAAAATTATGGCAGGGAACGGTTGAAAATAACCAGATAATAGAATTTGCCTTGAAAAAGCTTGCAACACCGGAGTCTCAGCGCAGAATTCATTCTTCTTTGATGGCAAAAACTCTTTCTGCAATTATAGCCGGAGCTTCTTTTGTTCCGAGCTTGATGGGGGCAAATTACGGGGTGCAGACTTCTGCATTTTCAGCCGGAAGGCTTGCACAGGGACTTTTGAACAAAAAAACAATGCCGCAGGAAACGCCTCTGACTGATACGGAATTGATAGAGCTAGCCGGAATGATTGAGGATTTGCAGGATGCGCTTATAAGTTCTTATTACAATTATAAAAATACATTAAGTCAGTTAAAAGATACACGTTCAAAGATGATTTTGTACAGCAGAAATTATTCAAAGGCGCTTAGTGGTAAAGATGTTCTTGAGATTGCAATTTCATCATCTTTATATGATGCGATGCGGATTCAGGAGTTTAATCTGGAGCAGTCTGCCAAGAAGTATCATATACAGCTCCAGCGTCTTGCAGGGAAAAAAGTTGTTGATTCTCTTGAATTATATCAGTATGACTTTAATGCGGTTCTGTATAAAGATGATGGAAAAGGGGGAAAAAATGGTAAAAAATAAAATTATATCTATTCTTTTACTTTTATCACTTTCTTTTCTTCCTGTTTGTGCAGAGGTTAAGTTGGATGATGTAACATCTCCGAAGGATTTATTTTACAGACTGGGAACGACGGATTCTCCGGAAAATAAGATTGATGTTACCGGAAAAGTTGAGGTTAAGCCGGCTGTAGTCAAGGATGATATAACTTCAAATGAAGCTCTAACATACGCTGATTTAAGTATAAAAAAGATGGCGCTGGAAGTTTCAAAATCTGTAGAGATAGATTATAACGTGATGATGGAAGATTTGTCCCTTTTATGGCAAGGTGCTGCAACAAAGAGTGATACAATTAAATTTGCGATATACAAATTGTCTAATCCTGATAAGGATAAGCCGGATCAAGGGACTGTAAAAAAGGTTTTAACAACAATTGCGGGTATGTCTACATTTTTAGGCGCCGGGATGGGAAATCCTGTTCTTGCCAGTGCAGCACTGATTGGCGGAAATACTTTAGGAATTATGTCACAGGATACAAAGGCATTGAATTACAAGTATACACAGGTAACTGACGCTGATATGATTATACTTGTTCGAAAAGTTGACGAACTTCAGCAAAAAGTGGTCGATATGTATTATGACTATATGGCGGCAAGACAGCTTTACGATATGGCGACTGATATGGTGCAGGAAAGGTATAAGAATTACCTGAAAGCACAGAGTTTATCAAAGGAAGTTATATTAATTACTGACACATTTTACAGAGAAGCTCTTGATGAGCAGGTGAAAGCTCGCGGAAGCTTTTTTGAAAAACGCTCACGCCTTGAACAGCTTGTGGGTAATGATATATTCAGACAATTTGAGTCTAATGTGGACGCCAGATATGAAAAAGACCGTTCGTAATCTTTACATCACCTGAAATTTATGGTATTTTTAGATTATGGCATCGAAAAGGATTTTGCATGTATAACAGGAATTTAGAGTTTTTAGATAATCCGGGGCTAAAGTCAAGGCTGGAGAGAATAACGCTTGATGAGTCAAGTAAGGATATGTCATATTGTATGACACCTTCTAATGATTATCTTTTGATGAAAAATGATATCCCTTTTGATGATTTAAATAACCCGAGGCAGGCTGTTAAGGATATGCTTCAAGCCTGTATTAAAACTCCGATGGATAAAAATGATATTATTATTACATTCGGTATTGGACTATGTTATCTGTTAGATGAAGTTTATAATACATATCCTTCTAAAATTTTTATTTATGAACCTGATATAAAAGTTTTGCATTTTGTTTTAAATAATGTAGATATTTCAGAACATCTGGCAAGCGGCAGAATTTACATAACCGATAATCTAAATGAACTTATGCGTAAGCTGGCGGAGGTTTATATAACGAAAGACAGGGTAGAAGTTGTATATCTGAAAAATTATGCAATTGTAAGAAGTGAGGAACTTCTGGAGTTAACTCAGAAAGTATATGAGACCTGCAGAAGTAAAATGATAGATATTAATACTATAACTGTGTTTTCAAAACTCTGGCTTTTAAATACTTTAAAAAATATAAATGCAGTTAACAGTTCAAATGCATATAAATTATCGGATTTAAAAGATAAATTCAGCGGTCAGACTGCATTAATACTGGCAGCCGGTCCTTCTTTAAACGATAATATAGAAAAAATAAAGGCAAACAGGGATAAATTTGTTATATTTGCAGTTAATAAAGTTTTGAGAGTATTGGATACAAACGGTATAGTTCCTGATTTTGCAGTCTGTCTGGATCCTTGTAAAATTGACATGACACTTACCGGGTTAGAGGATTTTTGCGCAAAAACAAATTGTATAATGGACATAAAATCTGATCCGGTCCTTTTTACAAAGAATTTTAAACGTATTTTTATAACATTTTCACAAAATGATATGGTTGTAAAAAAACTATCGGAATACAATGATGTATCTGCTTATGAGTGTGGCGGTTCAGCTACGACTCTGGCTCTTGTCGCAGCTGTTAAGATGGGATTCAGTAAAATCATCTTTACCGGACTTGATATGGCTTTCAAAGGTGATGTGATTTATTCAACCGGTGAAACTATGAATAAAGTTGCAGACGGTCAGATAGTGGTCGCAAACATTAAAAAGAATGTTGTAAAAGTAAAATCAGTTACTGGGGAACTCGTAAATACAAGAGAAGATTATGCTGCCTTTATTCAACATTTTGAAGCTTTGATAAAGGACTTGGGATTTGATGAAATCTATAATACAACAAGTTTTGGTGCTTATATTGAAGGTATGAAAAATATTCAATTTGATGACATTCCGCTGTTGTTTTCTTCAATGGGAACTCCGTTTATTCTGGGTGAGGTTCAGAGATTTAAGTTTAAGACGGAAGAATGGGCACGAGAGGAATTGCATTTGATTAACAATGTAATATCAGTATTGTCAAAAGGTGTGTTTTCTCCCGCACTGGTCTCTTCAATTGTAAAAAGTCCTTTAATGTATCAATATATGCAGGCGGATATTCTTAAGGTTTTGCAGGCAAAAATGGAGTCTGAGTGCCCGGAGAAATTTATTCAAAAAACGAAATCGGCAATAAAAGAAATTGTTGATAGTTTACAAAAGAACAGATTAATATAGGGGTTTATTATGATGAAAAATTTTACATTAATATTTGCATGTTTGATGTTTACAATGTCAACAGCTTTTGCCGCAGTGCAGATGAAGGTTGTTGCGATAAATGAATTCAGAACTGATAAGCCTTCTGACAGTCTTGATGTGAGAGTAATTGAACAAACTGAACTGGGAGAATATAATATAGGAGTAAATTCAACTCTTCATTGTAAAGTAATGAAGGTCATTGATCCTAAGCGAGGAAAGAGAAATGCATCATTTTTCGTGCAGCCGCTTTATTATATAGAAGGCGATAAAACTGTTAATATAGATGACGAAATCTACGGCAAATATTCAAAACGCGTATTATCAAAAGAAGAGTTAAAAAAGATTCCTCCGTTTAAAGTTATGAAAAGTGCAGCCCTTGCTGTCGGAAACTATTTTATAAAGGGGCTTTCTATCGCTTATTCCTTTGGAGAGGGAGTTGTTAAAAATGAAAACGATGGCAGGCTTAAATCTGGTGTGGTTAATGCTTATGAAGCATCGCCGCTTTCTTATATCAGTGAAGGAGAACAGCTTGATATAAAAGTCGGAGATGATTTTTATCTTGTATTCAAGATGAAGGATGATGATGAGGAGCATGTAAAAGCTGATGAGTCAAAAGACAACGAAGAAGCTTCGGAACAATAAAAATTGAGATTTAGTGTATCATATAAGTGGCATTAGAGCCGAGGACTTTGTCTTTTAACCGTTTGAATCCTTTGCCGTAAATATATTTCATCTGTTCGACAAGATTTTCTTCAACATCAATTAAGTACATGTCGTGCACGATAAATTCTTTGATAATAAAAACAATTCCCTTATTTTTTGTCCAAATAATATTTGTATCAGAAATATCATTTTTGAGTGAGGAAATTTTTCCGACAACTCCTTCGTTGTCGTCAGCAGCAATGATTACCATTCTTCCGCCGAGTGAAAGCTCGATATCCCGTCCGAACGCGTGTTCAAAAATCATTCCGAAGCGGGAATTAAAATTATCATATCCGACAATTCTGATTTCAACATTTCTGTTATAAGCGTTTAACAGTTCTTTTTCAAAGACTTTGAAATCCTGCGACCACACTTCCATATATATTTCACGCTTAGCGTTCTGTATTACTTCAATAATTTTGTCCTGAATATTTTGTTTTCCGGTAATTGTAATTATAGGCTCGTTGTAGTTGTCTTTGACTTCCGGCAGGTGTTTATCAAGATAATTAATTGTTGAATTAACTTTCTTTGCGTAACTTGCCGTTAACTGTTTGGGTTTTACCGGCGTGTAAGTTACAGGTTTGGAATTTGCGGCAATAACAATATTTTTCTCTTCAAGAGCTTTAAGTGTGTCATAAGTTCTTGATTGGGGAATATTTGCAAGCTTTGAGACTTCATATCCGGTTGCGGGGTATTTTTTTAACAAAGCAATATAAACTTTTGCCTCATAAGTATTAAACCCGATTTCTTTAAGTTTTTCCACTAAATCTGCCATAAGGTTATTTTACCAGATTTTCGGGGCAAAATAAATAAGAAAATTTATTTTACAATTCGTTACATTTCAGTCAATTTTGCGCGGACTTAAAACTTTATATATATGAAGGTTAATTTTAAATAGGTTAGGTTTTAGTATGACACTCCCGATAAGTTCACTTGCAAATATGGAATATATGCTCTACGGCGGCGCGCTGGGAGCAAATCCTAATTGTCCGAGCTATGTTAACGGGTATAAGGCTGCTAATAATAACTTATACGGTGGGTATTACAACCCGTCAATTTATAACAATCCTTATTATAACTGGCAGAATACGGGATATTATAATAACAGAACTCCTCAGGCAATAGGAGTACAAACTTCCCCTTCAACAGTACAGCAAACCGCTGCTGCAAAGACTGCTTCTTCTAAAGACATTGATACTTTAGCGGATTTTTATAAAGAAAGTAATACTTATGTCCAAAAATGGGGAGATATAGGAACATCTGCCCTGATGATAGGTTTTATGGAAAACCCTCAGGTTCTTAAGCACCCGATAAATTCATTCAAGGCAATAAAGGTAACTAATCAGGTATTTGATAAATCAAACCCTGCAATTAAAGCTTTGTGGGAAAAGAATCCGCAGTTAATGCAGAAAGCTTACGGTCAATTACACGCAATTAACAGAAGCGCCCAGAAGAAATTCCCGATTGTTCAGAAATGGTTCCAAAAACCGATTAGCGAAACCTCAAGAAAAGAACTTGAAAAAATCATGGCTGATGCAATCAAGTCAGGTGATGAGAAGGCTATTTTAAGAGCAACCGAGACTTTGAAAGCTTCAAGAGGTATGGATGGATATCTTCCTACATTGTGGAATAAGATTACAGGCGGAAAGAATTACACTCCTCAGGAAAGAATAGCAAGAAAAGCTGCTGATATAGAAAAAGCCGTAAACGCTCCTGCAGCGGTTAAACCGGGTATGACAGGACTTCTTAAGCAGGGCTTAAAGGAAGGTAAAACTTTCGCGTTATTCGGAATGCTGATAGATTTACCAAAGATTATATCCGCATACAAAAACGGCGGAGCAGATTCTGCTCTGACCCAGACATTCCAGAGCGGTATAAAATCCGTAGCAGACGGTATCGGTTGGACAATAGGTCGTGCAGCAGGCGGTGCAATCGGAACAAAAGTCGGTGCAGCAATAGGTACAGCGGTATGTCCGGGATTAGGTACGGCAGTCGGCGCAGTTCTCGGATTCTTAGGAGGTGCTGCAGGTTCAATTCTTGCAAGCAAAGTTATGAATAAACTTATTCCTACTGATGAAGCGACAAAACTTGAAGCCGATGCGCAAAAGAAAACTCCGCAAGGGCATGCACAATTGCTTTCATTAGTATTGCAGAAGGCTCAGGCTGGTGAAAAAGTCCCTGATAATGTTATGGCAGCTGCTCAGAATGTTGCAGCTACAATGGCTTAATAAAATTCTGATATCCTAACCTATATATCCCTTCTTCGTGGTAAAATACATCAGGAAGGGATTTTATTATGAGAAGCGACAGTATAAAAAAGGGTATAGCGAGAACTCCGCACAGAAGCCTGTTGATGGCAACAGGGGTTTCAAAAAAGAATATGGACTCGCCGTTTATCGGAATAGCAAGTTCTTTTTCTGATTTAGTTCCCGGACATATCGGGATGAGGGATTTAGAAAGGCAGATTGAAAAAGGTATTCACTCCGGAGGCGGTCAGGCGTTTATTTTCGGAGTTCCTGCCGTATGTGACGGGATTTCTATGGGGCATAGCGGTATGCAGTATTCGCTTCCTTCTAGAGATTTGATTGCGGACTGTATTGAAACCGTTGCGAATGCCCATCAGCTTGACGGACTTGTCTTACTTTCAAATTGCGACAAGATTACACCGGGAATGCTTATTGCTGCTGCAAGAATCAATATTCCTTCAATTATTGTAACAGCCGGTCCTATGCTTGACGGCGAAAGCAGATGTGAAAAATTAACAATGATAAAAGGGGCGTTTGAAGCAATAGGTAAATACAGAAACGGCGAGATTACAGAGGAAAGGCTTCTTGAACTGGAAGAAGCGTCCTGTCCGTCAGCAGGGGCGTGTCAGGGGCTTTATACAGCTAATACAATGGCTTGCCTGACGGAAGTTATGGGGATGAGCCTTCCTTATTGCGCAACTTCTGCTGCTGTATCTTCCCTGAAACGAAGAATAGCATTTGAAAGCGGAATGCAGATTGTTAATTGGGTGAGAGAAGATAAAAAACCTCTGGATATATTATCAAGGGACACTCTTAGAAACGCTATTATTGCTGATTTAGCAATGGGCGGGTCTACAAATTCGTTTTTGCATATTCTTGCACTGGCTAATGCCGCAGGGGTAAATGTAGGGGTAAATGCAGGGGTAAATTCCTGTGAAAATTCACCGCTTGTTACCCTTAAAGACTTTGAAGAACTCTCGTATAAAATTCACCAGTTTGTAAAATTGGAACCGTCGTCAAGTATAACAATGACAGGTTTTCATAATGCCGGCGGAATTCCGGCTGTTGTGGATGAACTTATCAAAAGTGTTCCTGAATTTACTCCGAAAAGAGAATTTGCAGGAGTTTATTCAGATAAAACGGTTATTCATCCGTATTCAGAACCGTTTACAACAAAACCCGGGCTTGGTATTCTGTATGGAAACATTGCGCTTCAAGGCTCTGTTATAAAGATTTCAGCAGTTGATGAAAGCTGCTATGAGTTTGAAGGACAGGCAAAAACCTTTGATTCGGAAGAAGAAGCAATGGAAGCGCTTGAAAACGACCGGATTAAAGAAGGGGATGTTATTGTAATCCGATACGAAGGTCCAAAAGGCGGTCCCGGCATGAGAGAAATGCTCGCGCCGACTTCTCTCCTTGTAGGAAAAGGGCTCGGAACAAAAGCTGCCTTGATTACAGACGGAAGATTCTCCGGCGGAACAAGAGGTATATGCGTCGGGCATATTTGTCCGGAAGCCGCTGACGGCGGCGTTATTGCGCTCATTAAAGACGGAGATAAAATCAGGATTGATATAAATAAGAGAACGCTTGATTTGATTGTATCAGATGAAGAACTCGAAAAACGCCGAAAAGAGCTTAAACCTTTTGTTATAAAAGCAAAAGGATATCTCGGGAAATACGCAAGAACAGTTCAGGATGCAAGCCACGGAGCAATTGTGTAATTATCTATATACAAATGCTTAATTTTACACTATAATACAGCTATGGACAAGAAGGTAATCTCAACAAACAGAAAAGCTTTCCACGATTATTTAATTTTTGACAAATTTGTTGCAGGGATTGTGTTAACGGGAACAGAAATCAAATCTATACGCGGGGGCACAGTCAATCTCAAAGATTCATTTGCAAAAATTGAGGACAATGAAGTTTTTTTATATGGTATGCATATCTCTCCTTATGAACAGGGTAATAGATTTAATCATAAACCTGACAGGGTGAGAAAACTTCTTTTGACAAAACGTGAGATTCTGAAAATTCAGGATAAGGTAAAAAAAGACGGTGTAACAATTATTCCTTTAGAATTGTTTTTAACTCATGGTTTTGCTAAAATAGAGCTGGGGTTGGCAAAAGGTAAAAAATTGTATGATAAGCGTGACGCTATAACTAAAAAAACTCAGGAGAGGGATATGGCGCGCCTGATGAAACGATAGTTTGTACCGGTATGTAACAGAAAGAGGAATGGCGGATGTTTAACAGAGAATCGATTTTAAAAAGTTTAAATGCTGAAAATTATTATATAGATAATCATTCGCTTGATTTGTTTTTAGAGGATTGGAAAATAGAATCAATTTACGAAGATGAGGATGGCTTGGAATTTTATGATAATCTGGCTCTGGAAAAAATTAAAAAAGGTATTTCTCTGAAAGCTCAGGGGTATAGCGACGAGCAGATTATTGCAAAACTCTCAAGAATGGAAGCAAAGGTTGAAAAAAGTGATGAACCAGTAAAGCTTGTACAGCCGGTAATTATAAATAATACGGATGATAATGAAAATCCGGCAGATAATGTTGTAAAAGAAGGAATGGTACCGGAAATTATACCTCAGGGCAAAAGTTTTACTCTTGATGTTTCAAGTCAGACACTGCAAATGCTGGCAGAGGCTGTTGCAAAGAAAATCAGTGATGATATTACAAACTCTGATATGGCAACAAGACTTATAGAAGCGGGAGGTTATAAGCGCGATAATGAGATTCTGGCAAAGCAGGTTAAAGAACTTTTAGAACACAACAAAGAGCTTTCTCAGAGAATTGAACAGTTGGAAAGTCACGCATCAAAAAGCTTCTGGGCACGTTTTCGCAGCAAACGCTAAGTATTATGCAAAAATATACTGATTTTTTAAAAGAATTAGATTTAAAACTTCAAAACTATTTCAATCAACATAAGCAGCATATTCATTGCAGAGCTGGCTGCTCGTCCTGTTGTGAAACGGGAGATTATCCGCTTTCGCAGCTGGAATTGGAATACCTGATGCAGGGGTATATTAAACTTGATAACGAAGTTAAAATAAAAGTACAGGAAAATATTAAGTGTATGAAAAGGGGCAAATCTTGTCCTTTTCTTGTTGATAATAAGTGCTCAATTTATCCGAATCGTCCGATTATATGCAGGGTTCACGGACTTGCATATCTGTGTAACAATAATAAAGTCAAGGTTCCTTACTGTACGAATGATAATAAGAACTATTCGGATGTATATGATAATGGCGAAATTACAATAAATCCGGTTGCGGAAAATTTGGATACTCCAAATGTTTTAAAAGATTTTGAATATGGCGAAATCCGGAATTTATACGATTGGATAAAAGGATGAATATAAATTATGCAGGATAAAAAACATTTACGCAAATGGGCAAAAGAGCTAAGAAAATATATGGAAAAAGAAGATGAGGAGCTTACAGCTCTTCTTATGCAAAGCAGTTTTTACAAAAATGCAAAAAATATATTGATTTTTTATCCGCTAAAAGACGAAGTAAACTTACTTGCTTTGTTAAAAGACAGGTCAAAAAATTTTTTTCTGCCGAAAGTTGACGGGGAAAACTTGCTGTGCTGTCCTTATAAAGACGGAGACAAACTCTCTTTATCCAGTTTTAATACGCAAGAGCCTCTGTCAAGAGCCTGTGATAAAAATCTGATTGATTTAGCCATAATACCGGCTTTATGTTGTGATAAAAATAATTACCGGCTCGGTTACGGCGGCGGATATTATGACCGGTTTTTAAAAGATTTCAGGGGAAAAAAAGTTGTTTGCATATCCCGGAAGTTGATTGTAGAAACTGTTTATCCTGAAGAGTATGATATTCCGGTGGATGAAGTTATAACAATAAAAAACTGCTAATCTTTTTGATTAGCAGTTTTTTATTATAATAGTTTTTCAATACTTGCATTCATTTCTTCTGTATATTTAGCAAGTGCTTCAGCAGAAATCTCAACTGTATCCTGAATCAGTGAACCTGCAATATAACTTGTCTGTTGTGACATACTCATACATTTTGCAGCGTATTGAGCCTGAACTTCCGGAGTTAATGCACTTCCGTACCCTACTGAGCTAACATCCATATAAATATCCTCTTCTTATTTGTGACATTTATATTTTAACACGTATTATATATTTATGCAATATCCGGAATATACGCTATTAAATTTATGGGCGGCTATTTTATTTTAAATGATACGTTTGCAACTGCCGTAACTTTTTTATCTATTGAGGTTGTGTCATTAATGCCCATATCGGAAACGCTGGTTGAATCAACAGGGGTTATTTGATAAACTCCCATTCTTACGGATTGAATTTTTCCTACGGAGTTTCCGGTTGGTTTTAACATTGATGCAGCTCTGTTTTTAGCATCCTGTGAGGCTTTTTCAAGTAATGTAACCTTTAAATCCGGCAGTTTTGAATAATCGTAAGATGCCGGAGAGACATTTATGTCAACACCTTGATTAATAAGGCTTGTAATATCATTAGAAATTTCTTTGATTAATTCTACGTTATCAGAGCTTATCTGCATAGGCTGGTATAAGTTATATGCATCCTGAATGTCAGTATATGCTCCGGTTTTAGCGTCGCGTTTATATGTGTAATACCCGTTAATAGTTTTTCTTTCAATGTTTTTGATATTTTTGTCATTGAGGTATTTTTCAACTATTTTAAGCTGGTTTTGTAAAGCTGCATAAGCCTCCTGCTTTGTGCTGCGTTTTACGACAACATCAAAATTTAAACTGCCTGAATCTGATTTTACAATCTCATAAGCGGAGCCGGTAACTGAAATAACATTGTTTGAAACGGTTGAAGCGACCATTCTTGTAGAAACAACAAGGGCAAGTGCAATGAGTACTCCGAGGGAAATTACCTGTAGTTTTTCAATTCTTTCAAGCATAAATCAATCCTTTCTACTTTTGTTTTAATTTCTGCATATCTGCCAGGCAGTCTGCATTTGTAACAATATCTTTAATGTTGTTATATACAACGTTAAGGTATTCATCCATTTTTAACTGTTTGTGTGCAAGTTTTTTGTTAAGTCTTTTAATCTGCCAGTTGTGATAAATTCTTTTGTATGGAGAAGGTTCCTGTTCTGAGGTGAGGAGCATTCTCGGCTCCATAGAGCGAACCCTTAATAAATCATCAAAAGAAGTTATAAAGCCTGACTGTTCGCGACCTTCGTGATTTTCTATTACAACTCTGCCTTTGCCTTTTTCATTCTCCGGTTTTATAACGACATTGTATGTAGAATTGTTCATTGCTTCTTTTTTTAAACCTAACAGTCTTCTGTAGAAGTTTAGAAGATGCTTATTGTAATCCGGATAGCTTTTGTCCGGAAAATATTTTGATTGTTTTAGAGCCTCAAAACTCCCCGGCTTGATTATAAGTTTGCCGAAGTTCGGGGCAGGGGTCGGATTAATTGATTGGATTTTCATAATTTTTGCACTTTCTACACATTTCCTGTTGAACTGTTGCGGTCGTCTTCAAGTTGTTTTAATTGTTTTGCGTCGACTTTTTCGTCAGTTGAATAATTATTTATATTAGGGATATCAATATCGACGTTAACGTCCGCATCAACCATTTCGATATCTGTTTTACTATACTCCTTAATTTTACCATCTTCAAATTTAACTGCAACAGAATTGTTAAGAAATTGTATAAAACAGACTTTTCCGAGCCCCTGAGGAGTCATAACGGTTGAGCCGATAGGCGGCATACCTTTGGCGGCTTCTATATAATTAGAATACTCATAAGTCAGGCAGCACAAAAGTCTTCCGCATGTGCCTGAAATTTTGGAAGGCGCAATCGGCATACCCTGATCTTTTGCCAATTTTACATTTATTGATTCAAATTTCCTTAAATAACTTGAGCAGCAGAATGGTTTTCCGCAGATTCCGCAGCCATCCATAATTGAGGATTCGTCTCTGACTCCGATGTGGCGCAGGTCTATACGCATTCTTTTGAAAACCTGGGTCAAATCTTTCAAAAGTTCTCTAAAATCTACACGCTCGGGAGCCGTATAATAGAAAGATATTTTTCTTCTGTCAAATGTTATTCTGCACTGAACCAGATTCATTACAAGATTATGTTTTTTGACAAGCTCTTTGCATTTAAAAAACGAAGTTACTTCTTCTTTTTTAAGCTCTTCAAAAGTTTTCAAATCCTCTTCTGTCATAATTCTTATAAACTCAAACGGGGCAGGTGTTTTATCCGAGTCTGAAAACAATTTCGCAATCTCATCATTAACAAGAAATGCTTTTAATGCTTCTTCACCTTTTTCAGTACGGGCAATTACCATAGCTCCGCAGTCCAGATTAATGTTATCAGGACAGTTTAAAGGAACAAAAGTATTTTTCAGATAATGAACCGCGTATTTAAACATAACTTTCTTCCTTTTTGAGTTTTCTGTTCATAAGTTTTGATAAAACCTGTTCAGGTGTAATATCAGTATATACAGCTTCATAAATTGCGCTTGATACAGGAACCTCAACCCCGAGTTTTTCCGCAAGATCGCAAACTGCTTTAGAAGTTTTTACCCCTTCCGCAACCGAGCCAAGTTCGTTCAGAATATCATTAATCTTTTTGCCTTTTCCGAGCATTGAACCGACTGTATAATTTCTCGACATAGGGCTGGAGCAGGTTGCAATCAAATCTCCCATCCCTGAAAGTCCGTATAATGTGGAAGGATTAGCGCCGAGTTTTACGGAAAGTCTTACAATTTCTGCCATTCCTCTTGTAAGGAGAGAGCCCATGCAGTTGTCGCCTAAATCCATTGTGTGAGCAAAACCAGAAGCTATTGCAATAACATTTTTTAAGCTTCCGCCGAGTTCAACACCGATTACATCAGTGTTTGTATAAAGCCTGAATCTATTTGGAACATTGCAGGCTTTTTGTACAAATTCTGCTGTTTCTAAATCTTCGCAGGCAACGCAGGCAGCGGTCGGCTTACCCATAAGAACTTCTTTAGCTAAAGTCGGTCCGGAAAGGATTACAATTTTTTGTTCCGGAAGAACATCTTTTATAACTTCCGACATACGCATCAGGGTATTCAATTCAAGCCCCTTAGAAGCGTTAACCAGAGGTGTTTCCGGCTTAATGCCGGCTGCTTTAAGCTGCTCGCAAACAGGTCTTACGCCTGATGTTGCGACTACGGAAAGTATTATATCAGCCCCGTCTATTGCTTTTTTTAAGTCGGAAGTAATCTCAACCTTTTTATCTAACTGTACTTCAAGAGGTTTTGAGCAGTGTTTGTTGATAACAAGTTCATCATTCAGGTCTGATTCTCTGCCCCAGACTGTAATTTCATCAAAGTTGTCATTCATAAGCCAGGCGAGTGTTAAACCCCAGCAGCCCGGACCGAGTACAGTTAATTTCATAGGATTGTCCCCTCCATCATAAAAATTATTATACTATAAAATTCCCCCTGCTTCTTCTTTTTGTAAATATTTATTAACAAAAGGCAATTATTTCTCAAATAATTACTTTTTATATATAAGCAAAGGGATTTAGAGATGACGTATAAATTATATGATATTACTTTAAAAAAGGAATCTACTCTTGATTTGAAGAACTGTACAATTCAAGGTAACAGTTCTTTGTACGAAGTAAAAGACGGTACAATCAAACGCTATAATATTGTTGACGGTATTGTTGATATGACGAGCGGTGTAACTGTTCCGAGAATTGAGTTAACAAATTATCAATTAGCCCTGTTTAATATGTTAAAAGGCAGGGATGGTGATGCGGGAAGGCTTGATGAAGCTGATTTAGAGAACCTGACGCCTGAGATATTGCAGCGAGAGATGAATGCCATATATAAAAAGAAAAATGTTTATACTGCGGTTTGCGCGGATGCCGGAGAGTGTAATGCTGAACTTACGATTAATAAAAACGGAACTGACAGCGAGAAAAATATAAGTATACAATTTGAAAACAGTGGCTTTTTCGGAAATCTATTGAGCGAGGCAAATAAGTACAAAAAGAATCTGCCGCAAACACAGGAAGCAGAATCCGAGGATAATGCAGATGGTGAAGCTGATGTAAAAAATGAGTCTGAGGAAGCAAATAAAGAGCCTGCATATACATTATTTGATATAACCACAAAACGGGAAGCAGAAATCAATTTAAAGAATTGTACAATTACAGGAAACAGTTCTGTATATAAAGTAAAAGACGGAGTTATTACAAAATATAATATCGTAGACGGAAAAGTCGACAAAAAGAGCGGCGAAGAAGTTTCGCGAATAGAGTTGACTAATTATCAGATAGCATTTTTCAATCTGCTTAGAGAAAAAGACGGAAATTTTGACAGATTTGATGAAAAAGATTTGAAAGATTTGACGCCGGAAGCTTTGCAGGAAGAGATGAACGCAATTTATAAGGAAAAAGCGGTTTATACTGCCGTTGCTTCCGATGCGGGAAATTATAATGCAGAAATAACAATCAAGAGCAAAGACTCTGAAAGCGAAAAGAAAATCGGGGTAGAATTTGAAAAACCGGGATTCTTTAAAAGAATCTGGAACGGTATTTGCGGATTTTTTAAAGGCATAGGTGAATTTTTCTCTAATCTTTTCGGCGGCAGTGATGATAAGAAAGCAAAGAAAAAAGATAAAGAACAAGATAAACCTCAAATGAATGTTGATATAAAGCCTGAGTACAAATATGTTGCAAAAGGCGGAGAGAAACCTTATGTGTTGGCACATGATCTGGGAGTTTCATTATACCGTCTGAAACAGGCAAATCCTGACCATAATCTTGACTGGGTAATGGAAGAAGGACAAACTATTGTAGTTCCTGAAACTTATACGGTAAAAAGCGGCTCTACAAAAAGTATTGAGGATATTTCTAAAAATATCTGTGTGTCGGAAGATTACATTAGAGACATTCTGTTTGGTATAGAAGGCAGACATTCTAAGCCGGATTTGACTCCTTATTATGACGGGGTACCGGATGAAACACATCCAAAAGGGTATTTAACAATAGGGTTCGGGCATACAGGACGTGTTCACGGCGTAGAAATGAATTCGAAAAATATGGATAAAATTCAAATAACAGAAGCGGAAGCGTATGAAATTCTTGCGCAGGATATATTACACGCTAAATTAGACGCTATGGCATATTTTGGAGAAGATTTTGAGAAAGCTCCTCAGTCAATTCAGGACGCAATTGTAGATATAGTATTCAATAAAGGTCTTGACGGGCTTGAAAAACCGGGCTCTCCGACCTGTAATTTGAAAGAGGATTTGAAAAACCGCGACTATGTTTCAGCCGCAGCGCATGTAATATACAAAACTCCGGTAAAAGGGCTTAAGAAGCGTAATGTATACAGAGTTGCGCTCGCAATGAAAGACTTGAAGCCTCGCCAGCAGCGCAAAGTACGCGAAAGATGCCAGAAATATTTTAATGACATTCATAAACAATACACCGGCATGGAACAGGATTCGCTCACAAAAGCGTGGAATTTGGAACTCTAAACCTGAGAAAAATTTACAAGTGCACGTCTTAAAACACCGCAGTTTTTACGCAGAAGCTCCTGAGCGCCCTCTTTATTAAGATTGCACTTTAGCATAATAATTGCAGTTTTTACGCTCCAGTCGCATTCCAGTAATGTTTGAAGCGCGCGGGAATTGTTGACTTCTGCAATTTCTGCCACAATTCTGATAGCTCTGTCTTTAAGCTTTTCGTTTGTCGGCATTAAATCAATCATAAAGTTTTCATAAGTTTTGCCGATTTTAATCATGGCGCCGGTTGAGAGCATATTGAGAACCATTTTCTGAACAGATCCGGCTTTCATTCTGCTTGAGCCTGCAATAACTTCCGGTCCTACTTCCACACAGATTCCAAGCCCTGCTTCTTCAAGAATCAAAGCTTTATGATTGCAGGTAAGAGCTATTGTTCTGCAATTTACCTTGTCTGCCTGAGAGAGAACCCCGAGAAGATATTTAGGATTTCCGCTTGCGGAGATGGCAACGCATACATCTAAATCAGTGAGAATCTGAGCGTCTTTGACTCCCTGTTCAAAATTATCCTCAGCGCCTTCTGCAGCCGTTCTTATAGCCTTATCACCGCCTGCAATAATCCCTGTTACCATATCTTCCGGAACCCCGAAAGACGGCGGGCATTCCGATGCGTCAAGAATTCCGATTCTTCCTGAGGTTCCAGCTCCAAAATAGTATAGTTTACCCCCCATAAGAAATTGTTTGGCAATCATATCTATTGCTTTTGCGATATTAGGAAGTTCATCTTCTATAGCAAGCGGTACAAGTTTATCTTCTTCGTTGATTTTTCTCACAATATCGATTGTTGACAGCAAATCAATGTCTTTTGTGTTCTCATTTCTGTACTCTGTAATCACTTCACTCATATCACACACTCCTTCGGGGTAAATAATAACCGGCGCGGTCATTATTTACATATTTTACTACACTACTAACCTAATTTACTTATTAAATTTGCCATTTCGATTGCAGATTTAGCGGCATCGGCGCCTTTGTTGCCGGCTTTTGTTCCGGCTCTTTCGATTGCCTGTTCTATATTATCGGTTGTAAGGACTCCGAATATTACAGGAACTTCCGTTTCAAGGCTTACGGCGGCAACGCCTTTTGAAACTTCCGCGCACACATAATCATAATGAGAAGTTGAACCTTTAATTACTGCTCCGAGTGCAATAACTGCATTATATTTATGTGATTTAGCGCATTTTTTAGCGATAACAGGAATTTCAAAAGCCCCCGGACACCACACAATATCAATATTCTCTTCTTTAACACCGTGGCGCTTAAGTTCATCCAGCGCGCCCGAGAGGAGCTTTGAACTTATAAACTCATTAAAACGTGATACGATTATACAAAACTTTTCATTTGTAACAGTTAATAAACCTTCGATTACAGGCATATACCTTCTCCTTAAAAATATCTGCATAAATATTATACACGATTTTAAAAGATTTTACTACATTTATGCTAAAATTATTTTATGCAGAAGGGACAAATTTATAAAATACATTCCGATTTTTATTATGTGCACTCTGACGGCAAGGATTATGAATGCAAAGTCCGTGAAGTTTTGAAAAAACAAAAACAAAAAATCTATGTCGGTGATTATGCAGAATTTGAAAACGGGGCAATTGAAAGGATTCTTCCGCGGAAAAATTTTATTACACGTCCGACAGTCGCAAATATTGATCAGGTTATCATAATTTCTGCAGTGAAAGAACCTGATTTGAACTTTACCCAGCTTAACAGATATATTTCTTTTGCAAAATACCATAACTTGCCGGCAGTTCTCTGTTTTAACAAAAACGATTTGTCAGAGGATGATAAAACAATAGAAAAAGTTTTTTCAATCTACCAGCCTCTGGGGTATGATATATTGTTTACTTCTGCTCTGGAAGATTACGGTATAGAAGATTTTAAAGAAATTTTATCCGGAAAAACCTCTGTACTATGCGGAGCTTCGGGTGTCGGAAAATCAAGTCTTATAAATGCGGTCTGTCCGGGGGTAAATATAAGAACAAAAGAGGTTAGCGAAAAGACTCAAAGGGGTACTCATACAACAAGACATTGCGAGATTATAGCTCTTGATGAGGATTCGAGAATTGTCGATACTCCGGGATTCAGCCATTTGAAATTTGATTTTTTGATGCCGCCGGAAGTCGGTAATTTGTTTGACGAGATTTCAAAATACAAACCTGATTGCAAGTTCCCTGATTGCTTACATCTTACGGAAACCGGCTGTGCTGTAAAGGAAAATCTTGATAAAATTGATGAAACGAGATACAAAAGTTATGTTGATTTTGTGAATGAGGCAAAAGAATACAAAGAAAAAGTTAAATATCAGGGAGTGAAAACGGAAACTTCGCACAAGCAGCACTATAACAAGACTGCAGTAAAAATAAGTGCAAAAAAAAGAGAAGTTTCCAGAAATACAAAAAAACAAAAAATTTATAAGGACGTAGAAGATGAAAGAATTAATTGAACTGGTGGACAAACATCTGGATGAATACCTGCCGGTATATTATCCTGAGGATATTTTTAAGGCAATGAAGTATACTCTGATGCTTCCGGGCAAGCGCTTAAGACCTGTAATGTGTCTTGAGACCGCAAGGATTCTCGGCGGAGATATGACTAATGTTATGCCTGCTGCCTGCGCTATTGAAATGCTCCATGTTCAAAGCCTTATACATGACGATCTTCCGTGTATGGATAATGATGATTTCAGACGCGGCAAACCTTCAAACCACAAAGTTTTCGGCGAAGCTAATGCGGTTCTTGCAGGAGACGCTTTGCTTACGTTTGCACCGCAGTTAATTATTGAAAAATCAACCGGACTTAATCCGGAGCAGATATTAAAAATACTGCACGAATATACAAAATTTGCCGGTGCATACGGGCTTATTGCCGGTCAGGTTGTGGATATTGAATCAGAAGGCGGAAAGTTTGTAAAATCACCTGAGGAAACCCTGGATTTTATTCATCTGAACAAAACCGCGGTTCTTTTCAGGCTTTCGGTAAGAATCGGGGCAATTGCCGCTAATGCAGATGAAAAAACTATTGAAGAGTTTGATAATTTTGCAAAAAAATTCGGACTGGCATTTCAAATTTATGATGACATTATGGATGAAATTTCTACTTTTGAAGAATTGGGTAAGACAACCGGTAAAGATAAAAATAGCGGTAAGCTTACCTATGTGTCGCTTTACGGACTTGAAGAAGCAGAAAATAAATTCAGAAATTTGATAAAAGAATGTTATGGTATAATAGAAAAGTACCATTCAAAAGTTTTTGAGGAGATATTAAAGAAGTTGAGCGACAGAATCGGGAGTGATAAATGAGTTTGAGACAATTCTACGGAACCGGATATGAAGTAATTTTGATAGCATTTTCCGGAATAGTTGTTGCCCAGATAGTGAAATGTTTTTTGCATCTTATAAGAAAAAGAAGTCTGGATTTGAGACTGTTTATAACAACAGGCGGCATGCCGAGTTCGCATTCTGCCGGGGTAATGGGCTTATCTACAGCGGTCGGGCTGATTAACGGATTTGACTCTATAGAATTTGCAATTGCTCTCGGGTATGCGTTTATTGTAATGTATGATGCTGCAGGAGTGAGACGTGCTGCAGGAAAACAGGCTGCCTGTCTGAATAAAATTATAATGGATTTGTATAAACAGGATCTTGCGGAAGCCGGCGGAAAGCTGAAAGAATTATTGGGACATACGCCTATTCAGGTTTTTGCAGGTGCAATATTCGGCGTTTTATATGCGTTTTTTATCCATTATAAATTGCTGCATTAAAGAATTTTACGAAATTACAATAAAACGACAGCGCGTATTCTCTCTCTCTCTTTCTCTCTCTGCAAAAACTTTGTGGAGCAAGCTCCACACTACTATTTAATCCTCTACTCACTAATCCTCTCTGCTTTACAAAATTTTACATAATTTGCTCTACTATGCTTGCAATAAAAATACATTTATATTAAAATTTTTATGTCAGAAAGTAACCCGCAATTAAATATTCTGTAAATGCCTGAAAAAGGTATTTTTATGATGTTAGATATTTGATTGCTTTAACCTAAAAATAAGTAGAACACTATATTAAACAAAGAAAGGTTTAACATGTCAGAAGAAAAATTAGAGACACAAGTCGAAGAAACTGTTGAAACAGAAGCTGTTGCAGAAGAAAACTCTTCAGAAGCTGTAGAAGCAGCTGTTGAAGAAGTTCAAGCTGAAGCTCCGGCTAAAAAACAACGCAGCAGAAAGAAAAAAGTAGAAACTCAGGAAGTAAAACCTGAATCAGAATGGAAAGAACAGGTTGTTCAAATCCGTCGTGTAACAAAGGTTGTAAAAGGCGGTAAGAAATTAAGCTTTAGAGCAATCGTTATTGTAGGAAACCAGAAGGGACAGGTTGGCGTTGGCTGTGCTAAGGCTTCAGAAGTTATTATTGCTATTCAAAAAGCAATTGCAGACGGAAGAAAGAACCTTATTACAGTTCCTATCTTCAAAACAACAATCCCGCACCCGATTACAGGACGTTCAGGTGCAGGTGCTGTAATGCTCAGACCGGCTTCTCAAGGTACCGGTATTATTGCCGGCGGTGCAGTTCGTTCAGTGCTTGAACTTGCAGGTATTGAAAACATTCTTTCAAAATCTTTAGGTTCAAAATCACCTCTTAACGCTGCAAATGCAACTTTAGAAGCTCTTAAATCATTAAGACCGTTTAATGAAGTTGCTAAAAAACGCGGTTTGACTATGGCTGAATTATTAAACTAGGGGTAAATGAAGAGATATAACGCTTATTACCTCTCAGGATTATTAAACTGGTAGGCTATTTAAGTTATTAGTTTGAAATGAAATAATAAAATAATAAAAAGGATAAAAACAATGGCAGATACAAAACAAATAAAAATAAAACTTGTAAGAAGTTTAATCGGCTGCTCTCCTGCGCAGCGTAAAGTTGCTCAGGCTCTGGGCTTAAGCAAAACCGATCAGGTTGTTGAACACTACAACAGTGCAACAATTATGGGTATGGTAAACAAGATTTCACATCTTGTAAAAGTAATTGAAAACTAGTGAACAGTGACTGGTGAATAGTAATTAGAATATTCCATTCACTACTCACAATTCGCTATTCACTACGTAAGAAAGGAATAAAAAAATGACAAATATAACATTAGAAGATTTGAGACCGGCAGAAGGTGCTACCGGCAAATCAAAAAGAGTAGGCAGAGGTCGTTCTTCAGGACACGGAAAAACTTCCTGCCGCGGTAATAACGGTGAAGGGCAGCGTTCAGGCAGAGCTTCTAAAAGAGGTTTTGAAGGCGGACAGATGCCTGCTTACAGAAGATTACCTAAATTAAAAGGGTTCAAAATTATTAATCAGAGAAATTACGCTCAAATCAATGTTTCAAGACTTGCTGATTTAAAAGTTGATGAAATTTCACTTGAGTCATTGAAAGCTATTAAGAAAGTACACCCTTCTTGCGACGGCTTAAGAATTTTAGGCGGCGGAGAAATTAAGAAGGCTGTTACTGTAAAAGCTTGCTATGTAACTCCATCAGCAAAAGAAAAAATTGAAGCAGCAGGCGGAAAGGTTGAATTAGTATAATGACAGGCGGAATGAGAATGCCTACAACGGCAGATCTGATGTCAATGTGGAACGCATCAGGCTTGAAAGAAAAATTAATATTTACTTTTCTAATGCTTGTACTGTTCCGTTTTGGTATCCATTTACCGGTATTCGGCATAAATAATGAAATTTTTGCAAGAATCGCTTCCGGAAATAATATTTTAGGTTTTCTGGATTTGTTCTCCGGCGGTGCTTTGGGTAAAGTTTCTATTTTTGCACTGGGTATCGGTCCTTATATCACTTCATCAATTATTATGCAGTTGATGGCAGTAATAATTCCGGCATTGGAAAAGTTGCAAAAAGAGGACGGAGAAGCAGGCAGACGTAAACTTTCGCAGTATACAAGATTGTTTACGGTTGTTCTTGCGGCTTTTCAGGCTGTAATATTTATGGGATATCTGGCACATCTTCCGGGTTCAATTACTCCGGGGCTTAATCACACAATGTTCTATATATCCTCGGTAATAACACTTACGGCTGGTTCTGTTCTTGTAATGTGGATGTCTGAATTAATTACTGAAAAAGGTATAGGTAACGGCGGTTCTTTGATAATTTTTGTGGGTATCTTATCGGGTATTCCTCTATATTCTTCAAGAACAGCCCAGATGGTTTCTAATGATTCATCGCTTATGTGGGGACTTATTCTTTTACTCGCAATTTTCTTTGTTACAATGGTTTTCATTGTAATTATGCAAGAAGCTGTAAGAAAAGTTATTATAGTTAATCCGAAAAGACAGGTCGGAAATAAAGTTTATGGCGGAGTAAATACGTTTATTCCGTTCAAACTCAATCCGGGCGGGGTTATGCCGATTATCTTTGCGGTTGCAATTCTTTTGTTCCCATCTACTATATTAAGCCTTGTCGGTCAGGCAAACTTACCGGCAGGATGGGTTCAGAACCTGATTATAGTGCTCAACAAAATATTCAACCCGAGCGGTATAACTTATTATGCTATATACTTCATTATGATTGTCGGCTTAACTTTCTTCTACGCATCAATCATGCCGAATATGCAGCCGAAGGAAATTGCTGATAATTTGAAGAAATACGGCTCATCAATTCCGGGGATTAAGCCGGGCAAGCCTACTGCAGAAGCTCTTGATAAAATTTTAACAAAAACCACTTTTATCGGAGCGCTGGGTTTAGGTATCATTGCTCTGGTTCCGGCTTTTGCAAGTTATATTACAAGGATAACTACCCTGCAAGGTATCGGGGCAACATCTTTAATAATCATGGTCGGTGTTGCGCTTGATTTCATAAACCAGATAAGAACTCATCTTCTTGCGAGGAACTATGAAACATTCCTGAAAGAGTAGATAATAACAGAATAGAAAGCGCGGATTGAAATTTTTCAATCCGCGTTTATTTTTATTTGTATTTAATTCCCTGATATGAATTTCTTTTTTCAAATTCTCTGTCTATCTTATTAAGGCAGTCGAGTTTTTTCCCTATCCATCTGGGGGCAACTAGTTCTGTTCTTAATCCGTTTCCTGCAAGACGATGAATTGTGGTTTTTGGAGGTAAATATTCTAAGAAGTCACAAACGGTCTTTACATATTCATCTTCTGTCATAAATTCAATTTCTCCCGCTCTGTACATCTCCGCCAGTTTTGTTCCTTCAAGTGCACACAGCATATGAATTTTAACCCCTTCCGGTTCTAATTTTGCAATAGTTTTTGCAGTCTCCATCATCTCATCGTAAGTTTCAAACAGGTTAAGAATAACATGCAGACAAATATTTATACCGTAAGATTTTGTTTTTTCATACGCATCCAGAAAACATTTGTAATCATGTCCGCGGTTAATTTTTTTCAGCGTTTTGTCATGAACAGACTGCAGTCCGTATTCAATCCAGGTGTAATAATCAGGGGTAAACGATGAGATAAGTTTGAGTTTATCATCATCAATACAATCAGGGCGTGTGCCGATTGAAAGCCCAACGATGTCAGGATGCCCGAGCGAAGCTTTATAAATTTTTTCAAGTTCCTGAACCGGTTTATAAGTGTTTGAAAAAGCTTGGAAATAAGACATGAATTTTTGAGCCTTAAACCTTCGCTGCAAAGTCTCAGCCCCGATTTGCACCTGCTCTTCAATGCTCAATTTATTGGAATGCGCCTGAGAAAAGCTTCCGCCGTCATCACAAAATATGCAGCCGCAATTTGAGATTGTTCCGTCTCTGTTGGGGCAGGAAAATCCCGCATCAATGGTTATTTTATAAACTTTAGCGCCAAATTTTTGTTTTAAGAAACTGCTGTATTGATTGTATCTTTTTTCTTCCATTTTTTGATTATAACTTAAAAACGGGATTAGTTAATGTCGACCTGGTAAAGCCGATTTGCTTTTTCTATTTTTAGAATTTGCAAATGTTCTGTCTATATATAATTACATCCAATAACCAAATTTTTCTTTGTCAATATAGGTTTGGTTTACTAATCTAACAAAAACTCC
>CALUVI010000036.1 GCA_944324185.1 Candidatus Gastranaerophilales bacterium
AACTCCTTTGTAATATTAACTATATGTAATTATACATAATTTTAGTATTTATGCAAAACTTATTACATAAAACAAGCCGTTATAGAGATTCTTCGGGCTCACGCCCTCAGAATGACGGCACACTGCAAGATTTCACCTGACCAACCAATACATTTACTTTGTAAACAACATTAAAGTCGGATGCAGTAAATCAGAGATTTACCGCATCAAAATATTAAAGCAACTATAAAGCAAAGCGTGAGTATATGCCCGCTAAATCAAGCAGCACCGCTTATTCAACCGTAACTGATTTTGCAAGGTTTCTCGGCTGGTCGACGTCTTTGCCCAGAAATTCTGCTATATAGTATGCAAGAAGCTGCAGCGGAACAACGGCAAGCGCCGGAGAAAGAATTTCAGAAATTTCAGGAATCCTTATTATGTAGTCAAAGAGTTCATTCAATTTTGGATCTTCAGAATCCGTTAACGCAATCATTCTTGCGTTTCTGGCTTTTGCTTCTTCGGAATTAGAAAGTATTTTATCGTAAACTTTACCCTTCATCAAAATTGAAAGAACCGGCATTGTCTCATCAAGCATTGCAATCGGACCGTGTTTTAATTCTCCTGCGGTATAGCCGGTTGCGTTGATGTAACTGATTTCTTTTAACTTTAATGCTCCTTCAAGCGCTGTCGGATAATTTATACCGCGCGCAATAAAGATAAAATCTTTTGAACTTGAAAATGCTCTTGCGCATCTTTGAATTTCTTCTTTATGCGAAAGAACTTTTTCAATTTTTTGCGGAAGAACAATTAGTTCGTGTTTCAAGTCTCTTATCTCTTCCCCGTTTACCCCCTTTATTTCTGCCATATAAATTGCAAGCAGATAGAAAGAAATCAACTGTGCCATATAAGATTTTGTTGCGGCAACGGAGACTTCTATACCGGCATAAACAGGTACCAGACTGTCCGCTTCGCGCGCCATTGTTGAGTCCGGACGGTTTGTTACAATAAGAATATGAGAACCTTTAGATTTTGCCTGTCTTACGGCAGTAATTGTATCTGCTGTTTCGCCTGATTGTGAAACTCCGATTACAAGCGTATTTTTATCTGTAATTGTTTTTCTGTAAATATATTCACTTGATGGCTCAACATCAACAGAAATTCCGCAGAAATCTTCAATAATGTATTTTCCGACCATTGCGGCGTGAAGCGAAGTTCCGCAGGCAACAATTTGTATCCGGCTGAGGTTCTTAAGAGCTTCTCTGTCTAATGTTACTTCTTTTAATGTAATCGGCTCATCCATTGCTCTAAGTTTTCCGGAAAGCACATTTCTTACAACATCCGGCTGCTCGTGAATTTCTTTGAGCATAAAATGTTTGTAACCCATTTTACTCAAAGCAACCGGCTCCCACGGAAGCATTTCTATTTTTCCGTTAACAGGATTGTTATCAATATCAATCAATTTCATTGAATCCGGCGTAACCGTTACAATCTGGTTGTCTTCCAGATACATTGCCTTTTTGGTGTACTGAATAATAGCCGGAACGTCAGATGCTATATAGTATTCGCCTTCCCCGATTCCAACCAGAAGCGGTGCATTTCTTCTTGTTGCAACAATTGTATCTTTTACATCCTGATGGATAACACAAAGTGCGTAAGCGCCTTCAATTTCTTTTGTAGCAAGTCTTACTGCTTCAGTAAGGTCATGAGTTTGTGCAAACTTTGTCGCAACAAGGTGTGCAACAGTTTCAGTATCAGTTTGTGAGCGGAAAGTGCAGCCCTGTTTTTCAAGTTTTTCACGGAGTTCTTTAAAGTTTTCGATAATTCCGTTATGAACAATTGCAACTTTGCCGCAATTGCAGGTGTGCGGGTGGGCGTTAGTAATAGTAGGCGCGCCGTGTGTTGCCCAGCGGATATGCCCGATACCGATAGTTGATTTGGATATTTCGGAATAATTCTTCTCAACAATGTTTTTAAGATTTTGAAGCTTGCCTTCTGCTTTATACAATTCCACTTTGCCGTCAACATTAACCGCAATTCCTGCTGAATCATAGCCCCTGTATTCAAGATTAGTAAGCCCGTCAAGCAAAATATCAATTGCTTTTTTTCTTCCCGCATATCCTACTATTCCGCACATATATATTCTCTCCTTTGATATCAGTTCAAAACGGGAATATTCCCATTACCACATAATATTAGCATAAAATTTTAAATTTCCTAATTAAGATTTTCTAAAGAAGGGGGTAAATGTATTTGGTTGGTAGGTAAGACTACTGGCTGGGTGTTATTGCTAGGAACGGGAGCGACGTGGCAATCCATACAGAAAAAATCACTAAGCAAGGTCAGAATTGTAGGTCGGCTTTACCAAGCCGGCATTAACTAATATATTGATTTTCAATGTTTTCAAGATGACTTGAAGAACCCTCTGATTTTGTTAATACCGGCAATTCCTGCCGTTGCAAGCGCAACTCCGCCGAAAATTTTGAAATACAGTGACCTGTTAAATTCTTTTTTCTTTTTCTCGTTTAATGTTCCAGTATAAATATCATTATTTATTGAGTTTATTTTTTGTTCGGCTTCTTCATTAGAGAATAACCTGTGTTTGGGCAAAACTGCAGGCGCCTGCGCAACCGCTCTTTTTGAGGGTTTAACTTTTGTTTGTGTTGAATAATGACTATCTAAAAGATTGTTCCCGAATTCACTCATTTAGAATAATTCTCCGTATCTCAAAAGCTTATGCAGCCTGCTTTTAGGTAAATACATCATCCCGACCTGAGCCGGAATATCAGGTATTTTTTTGATTAAACATTCCTCCATCCGCTCATTTGCTTCCGGACTTGTAAATCTGAACCCGAGTTTATAAAAGAATAACGCGGGTGACGACTCTTTTACAAGCGGTGCTGAAAAAGTCACAATCCGCCCCTCAGCCTTCGGATCAAACATAGCTTTTTCCGCCAAATTTTTTACAGCCTCGGTTCCCAGTCCGCATCGCTGTTTCGGAGATTGAATATAATCTATAATATAACAATTTTTCAAATACTTCATCTTTCGCTTAAACACAGGTTGAATAATATCCCGCGACGCAAAGAAGTTTCCGCCGCTATTGCCGGAAATAGTTTCTTCAATAATATCAACATAATCTTCATCTATATCACCGGGAACAATTAAATTATCCCCCCTTTTAATTTTTTTCACCCTTATTTGAGCTTTCTCCTTCAGGGGGATTGACTTAAATCCCAATATCGGAGGCATTGTGAAACTTGTAACAGACGGAGTCGGCTTTGCAACTGCCATCTGCGGACGTACGTCCATAGTAGTCGTAACATTATTAATCATACCAACCTAACCTATATTTATCTAACCTTACTTATATAAAGTCTTTTTTGCGGCAAAAATTGCTTTTAAAAGCACAGTATTGCGCCTTTTGTTACAAAAGTTTACAATAAACTTTGTGTTGTAAATGTTGTTGTAATATATTCTTATGTCATTAAATAATGAATTCAAATGGGCTAATATTTATAAAAATGATTTTGCAGATAATTTTCAGAGTTTTAATAACAAAGTCTTAAATGTCAGACGAAATTATAAAAATTATTCATCGTCTGAATTAATTGAATTTTCTCAAAATTATTTAAAATTCTTTGAGAAAACAATAGAGTTATTTAAATATTATTTTAACAATAATAAGCTCTTGTTTATTCAGGAAACAAGGTTGATTGTTATTTATATTTTAAAATGTAATATTTTACAGAATGGTATATTATTATATGAAATTTACCTGGAAATGAAAAAAATAAAAGATTCTAAATTAATTGTTTCGAAAAAATTTTTGACTGCAAAATATTTTAATATATTTGTGCAAATAAATAAGTTTTTTGAACTGCAGCAAAAAATGGAGGATAATAATGCCTTTTTCGACTAACTATATAGATGAATCATTATACTATCTTCCCTGGAAAACAAAATTTATAGAAGTATATTGCATTTTGTATGCAAAGCTGTTAAAGAAAATTGAACAACAACAAGCAAAAGAACAAATCGTAGCCCTCTACCTGGAACTTTATAAATTGATGCTAAATATTCTTCAAAAGAAGTTAAAGTCAGATGATAATTTAGTTTTGACGTTTTATCCTGAAATTATATATTATGCAGAAAAAAAACAATATATTACTAATAAACAACAATTTTTTGAAGTTTTAAATTTTTTTAGTCAATATAATATAAACAAAAATAATGTCAGTGATTTTCAATATAATTATGTAGAGCTATTGAAAGATTTTGCACATCGCTTCAAGAATTTTACTCGTTATGAAGGTTTTCGAGAGCAAAGCTATAGCATTTATGATAACAGCTATTGTTTATGGGGAATTTGTGAAAAATACTATATAAAACTGATGAGAGAATTTCTCAAATACAAACACCTGAAAATTGTACGAATATTTGGCTCAAGAGTTACTTCCGAATATCACGAATTTTCAGATATTGATTTGATTTTAGAAGGAACATACTCGCCGGAAGAATTTTGTACAATTCGGAACACATTACAAAATCTTGAACTTCCTTATGTTTTAGATATGTACGATATTCGCACCGGAAACAAGCCCTTCACATATAGAAATGTAGTGAGGAGTAATATTTTGTATATGCGTACTGATTATTATAACGACAATTACACTTCTATTATCAGTAATAACTAATTATTGCTGCCGGAATCACCGCTGTCGTCATTATAATCATCATTATTATAGTCATCAGGACATCCGCTGCCCGGAATGTATTGCTGTGGCTTATCCTCTACCCAGCGTTGATAATAATAATCACTGCTATCCATTGGATAATGAGTTTCCCAGTGTCCGGAGAATTCCAATTTGCCTGCGTTTGTTTTATTTATAAAATCTTTTGCAGGCAATATAGCTGCTAACCCGCTTGCAGATAATAAAACTGCGCTTTTTTTAGCTGTTTGCTTAGCGATGCTGGTTTTAATAAAAGTACGAACATTAGTTGATATTGGTGATACCCGCATAATTATAAACTCCTTTCATGCTAATATTACTACTAAGTAAATAGAATTAATAAATGTTGTACAAAAAAATTTACATAACTTAATCAAAAATAATTGTTTATAAAGATATCTTGCCTTGAAAACAAATCATGTTTTTGTTATCGTTTAAGAAGAAAATTGCTTAACAAAATTTTACTTAACATTTCTTAATAATTAGGGATAAAAAGTTAAATTTTTTTGTGTGTGGTTTTTTATATATATAGAAGTTATGTGTGTAAGGAGTCGTTTTTATGAAAATTAACGCAATTAGCAATGCTGATTATTCACAGAGAGCCGGAAAAATTAAAGCCGGCGGAATGCAGAATGTGAGCCAAGTTAATAGAGCACTGCCAAAAAACATGTCTATGATATCTTTCAGAAGCGGGAACCCAAGGCACATAGCGCATATGGTTTCGGAAGAGCCGTTGTTCGGGTTTAAAGATGGCGGAGTCGGTACAGTTGTTAACGACTATAACTTCTTAGACAATAAAGATGTAGATAAAATTGTAAAATTTATCCCGATGTATAATCAGGAGGTTGAATACAAAAAAGATATCGACCCGAAAACCGGTAAAATAAAGCAGCCGGTCGGGCAGGGAGTAAAAGTAAGATATATTCCTAAAAACCTTCCGGCAGACCATCCTTTCAAGGGAAAAGAAGGTACTCCTTTTATTACAGGTCAGGCGCTTGATAATTCTACCGACCTTGTTAAATTTTTAAAAGATAAAAAAGACAATATTTTCCTATTAGAAGAAGTTAAATCCTCAAATATGAATTGGGGAATGGAGGAAAATGTTCCTATAAAAATGTTCAAAGCGCAAAAGGATGAACATTTAAAGAAAGCTATGACTAAAAATGGCATGTCAAAAGAGCTTCAAGACAAATTGGAATTTGTATTTACCTATGTTGATTCTACAGCAAGCATGCCAAAACAGTATGCCGACGGGTTTAGTTATTCAAGTTCCAGCGGCACAGATTTAGAGAAAAGATTTGCCTCCGGTTGGAAAGGTCAGCCTTATGCAAAAGAATCTAAAGCGACAATAGAATTAATGCCCGCTCTGAAAGAAAAATATAACATTGATCCGAGATATATACTCTGCTCTGACGGTCAGCCTATGTTTGCAATGCATTATGCTGCTCAAAAAAATGCAGCAGGTGAAGCTTACTGGCAGGATAAATTCTTTGGCGGTGTCGGACATAACATGAACGCAGGTTATGACCAGCCAATGGGCGCAAGGCAGGCTATTGTTAACCTCGGGGCTACAAAAGAAGAATTAACAAAATTAGCAAATAGCAGAGAATATATTAACGCTCTAAAAAACGGAGAAGAAGAAAAGTTCCTCAGAGAAACTGTTTTAAAAGATTTTGTAAGACCAAAGAGCGGCATGAATGCTTATAATGTTGCGGTGCACTATGCAAAAGCCGGATATGTTCCGATGTTAACAACGGTTTCAGAAGGGTATCACGACTCTTTGATTACAAATGAGCTTGTGTCAGCAATGTACGATGATTTAGTCAAGCTTGATGAACTTGGCAGATTTAAAGGTTTGACAAACCCGCTTATGGATCCGAATGTTACACCTTTTTCTGACAGTATATTTTTACCGGGGTTTAAAGAAGATGTTAAATTAAAGCTTGCAGACGGATCTACAGTTGCTGTAAATAAACTTCAGCATTTTGACAAAAATAAATGTGACTTAAAAACGGTACGTGAAATTAAACGTCAGAATAAAATTAATCTTCTGGAAAGATTTAACCCTAAATTCGTTAATGCTCAGTATCTGGATAAAGAGGGTAAAGTTATTGGAAAACCGGATGAAGGCAGAATGAAAATTATAACGGGGTTTCCTAACAAAAACGCAAAACTTTATGGCGGAATCTCAGATGAATATCTGACAAAACTTAAAAACGGAAAAGATGTAAAACTCGTTGTAAGCTGGGGACGCGGCGACCTTCAAAAGGGTATGGATACGGTTATTGACTCATTTGAAAAATACATAGAAAAACATCCTGATGATGACGCAATTTTGCTTCTGGGCGGTCCAATGGAAAATGATGAAGCCAAGGCTGTTGTAGAAAAATTCCAGTTAGTGGAATCAAAACCGAAACTTAAGGGCAGAATGTTATTCTCAGAGGGATGGGCACCGGGCAAAGACTGGGCAATGTGTGCAGATGCAGCACTTCTTCCTTCAAGATTTGCGCCTTGTGAATTGACTGATTTGGAAGCTAAGAAAGCTTTATGTACTCCGATTGTTCCAAAGGTTCAGGGTATGGCGCAAAAAAACTTCGATCCGTCAATTCCTGAAGAAGCCAAATTAATGGATGCATATAAAGGCAAGCACGAATACTTTATGTCTGAAGAAACAGCCCTTAAGGCTGCAAATGAAGATGCTAAAAAAGTTTTTACAAATACAAGAGACAAGCTGGTTAGCGAAATCAGCAATAAATACAAAGGACAGGTAAATGAAGAAATTCCTGCAGAGTTACTCAAAGAAACTCTTGAGGAAAATGAAACTTACAAAAAAGCTCTAAGGAAACTCAGAGATTCTGTAATTTCGGACGAAATGGCTGAATGTATGGAAAGAGCTTTGATTACGGATAGAAGCGGCAAGAATGCGGAAAATATTCTTGCTAACCAGATAAAAGCCGATACAACATGGTTCGGTAATGCCTGGTTAAGTTCAACCGGAAAATCTTCCGGTCAATTGTATTTTGATTACCATTTTAATAACAAAGGCAAAAATATTTCAAAAAAAGATTTGATTAAACTTGACTTTTCAGGGCTTGGCGGCAGCGTAGGAAACGGTAATAGCGGTCATGGAACAATACGTTTCAACGGAAAAGCTAAAAAGATTGCGACAGCTGCACTTGGACTTGCGGCACTTGCAGGTCTCGGTGTTACAGGATACAAATTTGGCTGGTTCTCGCCTAAGTTTGAAGAAGAAAAGCCTCACGGACATCTCTCCTGCGTAGGTTAGGAGGGGGAGAATATATTCGGTCTGGCAGGTCAGGTTTTGTCGGGCAATAACTAATTGTTGGACTTAATCATTTATTTTTGTTATAAAATAAAAATATGATTTTGAAAACTTTTGTTGAACCGCCTATAGGAAATAATAATTATCTAATAGCAGATGAGGAGTCTAAAGAAGCTGCTCTTGTGGATTGTTCCGCAAGAGATGAGAATATTCCCCGGATGATAGAAGAGCTCGGAGCAAATCTTAAGTATATTTTGCTGACACACGGACACTTTGATCATGTTGCGGGTATAAGAAATAATCCTGATGTTAAAATTGTTATGCACGAAAACGATTTCGGAATTTTAAACAAGGTTAATAACTATATGCTGATGTTTGGAATGCCGGAAATGACAATTCCTAAAATCGATATTCTTGTAAATGACGGCGATATTCTTAAACTCGGGAATCTTGAAATAAAAGTTATTCACACTCCGGGGCATACACAGGGCAGCGTATGTTATCTGGCTGATGATAAGCTATTCTCGGGTGACACTATTTTTAGAGAAAGTGTCGGACGCTGTGACTTAGAAGGCGGAGATTTTAATCAAATTATAGAGAGCATTGAAAACAAAATTTTTACGCTGCCGGAAGATACGTTGATTTATCCGGGGCATGGTAAAATGACTTCTGTCGGCTGGGAAAAAGTACACAACTGCTTTATGTAATTATCTCAAATTATTGTCCTTGTTTTGTACGCGTTTCTTTATATGCTTTCATTATGATGTTCCGTGCCTCAATTGCCTGATCATGAGTCAAAGGAGGTATACCTTTGAGCGGATAGTCAATCTTAAGGTTCTCATATTTCGGAATTGCCATATCGTGATAAGGTAATACATCAAGTGCCGCTATATTATGAAGCCCTGCCAGAAATTCACCCAGCCTTGTCAAATATTCTTCCTTAAATGTTATTTGCGGAACTACAACATGCCTTACCCACATCGGTTTCTTTTTATCAGACAAGTATTTTGCAAATTCAAGAATATTTTTATTAGAATGTCCTGTTAGTTTTTTATGTTCTTCATTGTCGATATGTTTGATATCCAGAAGGACAACGCTTGTATATTTTAATAACTCATCTACTTTTGCCGTATTATTTTTATTGAACAAAACACCTGACGTATCAAGTGCGGTATTTATTCCCGTTGCACTTGCCCGTTTAAAGAGTTCCGTGACAAATTCCATCTGGCACATTGGTTCGCCGCCGGTTACAGTAATACCGCCGGCACAAAATTCCTTGACACTTTCGTATTGTTCAAGAATTTCATCCACACTCATTTTGTGATTTTCTTTAAATTCCCAGGTATCAGGGTTGTGGCAGTATTGACACCTTAACGGGCAGCCTTGCGTAAAAACCACAAATCTGATTCCCGGACCGTCTACAGTCCCGCAGCTTTCTATTGAATGAATGTTTCCGTATATTTCTGACATAGTATTCTCCTTTTTGTTACCCCACCCGAATTTCTAAATTCACTGTCGTTCATTAAGAAATTCTGCCCTCCCCGCACTCCGCTGCCGCTTCCCGGAGAGGGGAAAGTTTTAAATTAAATTGTACCACCCGAATTTCTAAATTCACTGTCGTTCATTAAGAAATTCTGCCCTCCCCGCATTTCGCTGCCGCTTCCCGGAGAGGGGAAAGTTTTAAATTAAATTGTACCACCCGAATTTCTAAATTCACTGTCGTTCATTAAGAAATTCTGCCCTCCCCGCATTCCGCTGCCGCTTACCGGAGAGGGGATTAAAATTATCTTACTTTATTTTCATTTCCGTTTATTAAACGTTTAATATTTTCTCTGTGTAAATATACTATATAAACCGCACCAAGAGCACAGTATCCGATATAAGCAGCCGGAGCATGAAGAAAATACATTATAAACGGAGAAAGAATCAAAGCGGTAATTGAACCTACAGAAACATATTTTGTTGTATATGTAACTACACTCCAAACTGCTGCAATAATCAAACCTGCAATCCAATTTAGTGCTAAAATCGTTCCGACTCCTGATGCAACCGATTTTCCGCCTTTAAACTGCAAGAAAACAGATTTGCTGTGTCCTATAATAACCGCAATAGCCGCAACAACCGGAATAAGCCCGATAGAATGTCCTGTTGCAGCAAAATACTTTGCCAGAATTACCGGCAGAGCACCTTTGAAAGCATCAAGAATCATAACAAGGAAAAAATAATTCTTTCCGAGCACTCTTTTAACATTTGTGGCACCGGTAGAGCCGGAACCTACGGTCCTGATATCTTTGCCGGTTTTTGCCTTTACTATTAAATACCCTGTAGGAATTGAACCTATTAAATAAGCTGCAACTGCCGCAAGGCATAATTCTACAAATATATAAGACATTAAAAATCCTCCGTGTCTTTTCTTATTATATCGCAAATCTTATTATACCAAAAATTTGCAAAATACATAAATATCATTTAAAATCGATGTATGGATTATAATTTTTTGGATAGTTCGGTTGATATTGATAATTTACCGCAGTCAGACAGTATAAATCCGTTTTTGCTGAAAAATAATTATGCGGAATTAACAAAAGCTTTTGAGTTTTTGAACTCTCCTGATACATTTTTGTATATTCACGGCTTCCTCGGAACCGGAAAAAGACAGTTTATCAACTATATCACTGAATTCTTGGAAAATGAAGTTATTACTCTTGAATATTATTGCAAAGCAGCAACGGTTTGTGATGATATTCTGCTTACATTTATTGATATAATAGAAAAAAATTCGATTTCAAAAGCGGTAAGTCTGAATGCAAAAGTTACTACACTTGCGGTTAAATTGCAGCAGTATATTTCATCTATAAAAAAACCGTTTGTTATAATTATTCATTCCTTTGATGATATACAGGAAAGCAACCGCCCGCTCGTTACTGACTGTCTCGAAATACTCGCAAAAGATTCGAATGTAAAGATTATTTCTTCTACAAGAGCCATGTCTCCGGGAATCTTCGGGAATATAAAAGTAGATAAAAAAGTTTTTTTAAAAGCTTTTTCAAAAGATATTTTTAAAGACTTCATCAGTTCGTACAAAGTTACATACACTGATACCGTACTGGAAGATTTTTATAAATATACAAGAGGATACTATTATTACACAGCCCTTGCACTAAAAATTATACAGGCAATGAAAATTCCTTTGAATGATTTCCTGACAAAATTCGCGGCTTCCGGAATGAGTTTCGATTCATATCTGGGATTAACTTATGTAAATCTTATTCCGTCAACTATCAGGAACTTTTTCTGGTTTTTAAGAACTATAAGACATGGAATTTCAATAAATGCTCTTGCCGTTTTTGAATTGTATGATGAATTTTCTCTGGAATACTTGAAATCAAACCTTATGATTTTTCTTTCGGGAGAAATGGTGTATGTTCAGGATTATTTCCAGCAAAATATAGATATTTCAATCCCCGCAAAGACCGAAATTAAACTTCACAAATACATTATAAGTATTTATGAAAAGCAGCTTAAGGAGCCGCTGCAAACACGTGAGATTATGATATCCAGACAGGCGTTGAGGGAAGAAATTGAATATCACAACAGGCGTATAGAAGAAATAGAGAGCGGGAAAAAGCCTCAGGCTGAAATTGTGGAGACAGTAACTGCAAGTCAAATGCCGGTGGAAACAAGTGAAAAATCGCCGACTGTTGAAGAAAAATTAAAACGGGCAAGAAAACTTATTGAGGAGAAAAAAAATACGGAAGCAATTGATGTCTATATGGGGATACTTAATTCTCCTGATATTGACTTACATTCGCTCATTCTGGTAAGAACGCTTCTGGCAAGGCTTTACAAAGACATTGGCAGCTATCAAAAAGCCCAGTACTATTATGAACTTGTAGAAAACTTTTACAAAAAACACAACGAAGTTATTAACCTTAACTATCTTTATTATGAACTTACTGATTTGTATTTTTTGATGTACAAAAATGAACGTGCAATTGAGACAATAAAAAAAGTAATCTATTCTGTTGACACACCTCAATCTTTGATGGTATCTGCGTGTACACTTCTGGGGAATATTTATTCAAGTATTGACAATCCTGATGAAGCGTATTCTTATTACCGCAAAGCACTTGAATCTCTTGACGAAAATACTGATGAAAGTACACTTGCGGAACTCTATTTCAAATTTGCATTGACAAATGATGACAAAAAGGATGAGAAAAGTGCATTTGAATATTATGCGAAATGTATTACAATAGGAGGGAACAATCCGTATAAGGCACTGGCGTATTCCAATATGGGTTCTTGCTATTTTGATAATGAAAATTATTCGGATGCACGGGACTGTTTCCAAAAAGCGTATGATTTAGAAAAATCAAAAAATAATTATGACGGAATTTTCTATACAGCTGCATATCTTGCTAAAATTTGTGAAAAAGAAAATGATAAAAAAGCGCTGGATTATCTTCTTGAAGCTAAACAGAGTGCGGAATTCATCAATGAAGATTTTTACATTCTTGAAGCAACTCTGGCTCTCGGGGATTATTATTACAATAATATTTCGCTCAATAAAAAAGCTCTTATTGAGTATTTCAAAGCCCGCAGACTTGCGCAGACGATGGGCAGTTCGGTTGACATTTCCAAGATTGAAAGCAGAATCAAGGATATGAAACTGCGAATGGCAAAAGATGTTTTTGATGATATAGAGAAAAAGTATGGATAAGATTAAAATACAAGCTGATTTTGAAAAATACAAAGAAGTCTTTCTTGAGGAAAATTCAAAATTAAACCTGATTTCCGCAAACGATGAAAAGTTTTTATTTGAAAAACATATTTACGATTCGCTTGCTATAAAACTTTTTTTCGAAAAATATAATATCATAAAAGCTGAGATTTTAGATATCGGATGCGGCGGCGGCTTTCCCTGTGTACCGATTGCTATTGAATATCCGGAATTTAAAGTTACGGGAATTGACAGCATAAGAAAAAAAATTAATGCAATTGCAGAGATTAAATCAAAGTTAAAATTAACAAATCTTGAAGTTATTTGTGACAGAGTTGAGAATCTAAAATCAAAAAAATTTGATATAATAACAAGCCGCGCAGTGGCAGAGCTGGGTAAAATTTGTGAATATGCTCTTCCTTTGCTAAAAAAAGACGGATATTTTATTGCTTATAAATCCAGAAAAATTCGGGAAGAATTGGATAATGCTCAAAGAGTTCTCAAAAAATTTAATGCAAGTGTATTGGAAATTATAACTTACACACTTCCGCTGGAAGAAGTTTATGAACGGAATCTGGTTGTTATTTCTACAGGGATAGCTGGACAATAACCCTTTAATATTATAAAGAAAGGGCGGAAGCGCAGCTTCCGCCCGATAAGCTCTCTATTTATAAAACTTGTGAATAGTGAGTAGTGAATAGTGATTAATTTGCATCTTATTTGCCCCTTTACTATTCAACTATTCTACTTTTCAACCTTGCGTTACAGCCTCATAGCAGTCCGAACAGATTGTCTCATACCCTTCGTGTTCGCCGAGTTTTCTGTATTTCCAGCAGCGTTCGCACTTCTCGCCTTCGGCTTTAACAACCCAGACAGTTGTTTCACCTTCCGTGTATTCGTTCAATACACCAGCCGGAGCAGTGTCGGTTACATAAGCCTGAGAAGTAATGAAAATATCCGCAAGCTCTTTTTCATTAGCTTTTAAGACATCATTGTTATCAGATTTTACATAAACCCCTACTTCAAGCGAACTTCCGATTTTCTTATCGGCTCTTAATGGTTCAATTGCACGGGTTACAACTTCTCTTGTTTTAAGAATTTTGGCAAAATCTTCTTCCAATTGAGCGTTTTCCCATTCATTATTTACCTTTGACCAATCGGCAAGCAGAACGCTTTCCAGTCCGCCTCGCTGGTTTTCCGGGGTATTCTGCCAGATATCTTCCGCCTGATGCGGCATTACAGGGGTTAAAATTCTTACTAAAACTTGCAATGTTTCATACAGAACCGTCTGGCAAGCTCTTCTTGAAAGTGATTTTTTGCCCGCTGTATACAAGCGGTCTTTTACAATATCAAGATAAAATGCGCTCAAGTCAACTGCCGCAAAGTTTTGGAGAGTCTGGAAGTATTTATAAAACTCATAATTATCAAATGCGACCGTAACATCTTCTACAACTTTGTTGAGTTTGTGGAGTGCAAATTTATCAATCGGTTTCAAATCTTCATATTTTACATAATCTTTTTCAGGATCAAAGTCAAATATGTTTCCGAGAAGGAATCTTGCAGTATTTCTTGTTTTCTTAAAGATTTCCGCAAGCTGCTTGATTATATTGTCGCCGATTTTTGTATCGTTTCTGTAATCAACTGACGCTGCCCAGAGTCTTAAAATATCAGCACCGTAGTTTTTAATAATATCATCCGGTCTAATGTAGTTGCCGAGAGACTTAGACATTTTTCTGCCGTCCTCTCCGAATACAAAACCGTGGGTCAGAACCGATTTATACGGCGCTTTACCCTGAGTAGCCATAGAAGTCAGTAAAGATGACTGGAACCAGCCCCTGTGCTGGTCAGAACCCTCAAGATACATATCTACAGGAGTATGTCCGAGTTCATCTGAACGTTTTTCAACAACCGCTCTCCAGGTTATACCGGAGTCAAACCAGACATCCATAATATCTTTTTCTTTTCGGATGTGGGTTTTACCGCATTTAGGGCATTTGAACCCTTCCGGCAGAAGCTCTTCAACAGAGCGTTTTACCCACGCATCGGAAGATTCTTTTTCAAAGATTTGTGCAACATTTTCAATAGTTTCATCCGTTACAATAACTTCTCCGCAATCTTCGCAATAGAATACCGGAATCGGCACACCCCACGCTCTCTGGCGGGAAATACACCAGTCGGAGCGACCTTCTACCATGTTGGAAATTCTTGCTTCGCCGCTTGCCGGAATCCATTTTACGCCCTTGATTGCTTCAAGAGTTTCGGCTCTGAATTTATCTACTTTTACAAACCATTGCGGAGTCGCTCTGTAGATTACAGGATTTTTACATCTCCAGCAATGCGGGTAAGAGTGGTTAATATCAGCAGCTGCAAGAAGTGCGCCGCAGTTTTGAAGCTTTTCTATAACGATTTTGTTGCCTTTATAATAAGGAACACCTTCTAAATCCTTATCACCTACAATATCCGTCCAAACACCTTTGCTATCAAGAGGAGAAAATACCTCTATTTTATATTTACACCCGACTTCGTAGTCCTCAAGACCGTGTCCCGGAGCGGTGTGTACAGAACCTGTACCGGCATCAAGTGTTACGTGTTCGCCTAAAATTATCGGGGATTTTCTGTTATATAAAGGATGGTTTGTATTCAAAAGCTCTAAATCCGCACCTTTAACAGAACCTAAGACATTAATATCTTTTTCTTCCCAGCCTACTCCTTCAAGGAAATGCCCTAGAAGCTCCTGCGCAACAACGTAAACATCATTATTGTAAGTAAAGAAAGTATACTCAAATCTCGGATGCATACTTATTGCCATATTAGAAGGAATTGTCCAAGGGGTTGTTGTCCAAATCACCGCATAAACATTTTTGTTTGGAAGATTTACAAGTTTTTCAATTTTTTCTACCGCCTCTTCATCAAACTTGAATCTTACATAAATTGAGGTTGAAGTATGATCAGCGTATTCAACTTCCGCTTCCGCTAAAGCAGTTTCGCAGGAAGCACACCAGTAAACCGGCTTCATCCCTTTTTCCACGTAGCCTTTTTTATACATTTCACCAAAGACTCTGACCTGTTCAGCTTCAAATTCCGGATTAATAGTCAAATACGGATGTTCCCAATCACCCCAGACGCCTAAGCGCTTAAATTCAGCCTCCTGACCTTTGAGGTTCTTATGCGCAAATTCTCGGCATTTTGCCCGTAGTTCTGCCGGAGTCAAAGCTTCACGTCCGCCTTTGATGTTTTTAACAACAGCATTTTCAATCGGAAGCCCGTGTCCGTCGTATCCCGGAACGTATGGAGCATAATATCCCGACATTGATTTATACTTAATCAAAATATCTTTTAAAATTTTATTTAAAGCAGTTCCCACGTGAATTTTTTCGGAGCTCAAATACGGAGGTCCGTCGTGAAGAACAAAAGAATTTGTTTTATCTCTCTGTTCAAGATTTTTTTCATAAACATTTATCCCTTCCCAGAATTTCTGGGTTTCGGGTTCTTTCTTTGTAGCATTTGCCCTCATCTCTAATGTTGTTTTCGGCAAATTCAATGTCTCTTTATATTCCATATTCACCTCGTTATATATTAATTGTCATTTATTTCACCTCGCCCTCTGTGGGAGAGGGGAGAATTTCTTAGCGAATGTTAATGAGCTTAGAAATTCGGGTGAGGGGTTTACCCTCCGGTTACTGTCAAACTATATTCAATTGTCAAATTTTACATTTTTCAATGCAAATCGGCTTTACCAAGCCAAAACTTTAACTTGCTTCTTTGAAATCCTTCTGGAAGCTTACACCTGATTTTACTTTTATAAGTGTATTAGTTTTAAGATTTCTCATTTTAATAAAATCAGCCATTTTATTGTAATCAAAAGCATTTTCCCATCTTGCAATTACGACGGTTGCAACGCAGTTCCCGATTAAGTTAACGGTCGTTCTTCCCATATCAAGAATTTGATCAATCCCGAGAAGGACTGCAACACCAATAATTGGGATATTAAAACTTGTAAGAGTTCCGGCTAACACAATCAACGAAGCTCTCGGAACACCGGCAACGCCCTTACTTGTGAGCATAAGAGCAAACATTATAACAAGCTGCTGTTCAAAAGAAAGATGAATTCCGACAAGCTGGGTAGAAAATATTACACCCATAGCGAGGTATAATGTCGAGCCGTCAAGGTTAAAAGTATATCCGGTAGGCATTACAAACCCGACGATTGATTTTGGAACGCCGAATTTTTCCATTATTGCCATTGCTTTAGGTAATGCGGCTTCCGAACTTGCAGTCGTAAACGTCAGAAGCGCCGGTTCCTGAATGGCTTTAAATAACGCTCTTACAGATATTTTAACAAGCCTGCACGCAATAAATAAAACCAGAGCCACAAACACCGCAAGAGCAATATATAATGATAAAATTATCTTTCCATAATTGAATAAAATTTCAATCCCGTTAGAACCTACAGTATAAGCTATTGCTCCAAAAATACCGACCGGAGCAAAAAACATAACGTATTCAGTAAATTTGAACATTACAGACGCAACGGAATTGAGAATATCAATAACCGGCTGCGCTTTTTTTCCGACTGCACAAATGGCAAGTGAAAAGAAAATACAGAATACAACAATTTGTAATAGATTTCCTTCTGCCATAGATTGAAATATACTTGTAGGGCAGAGGCTTAAAAGCAAATCGCCGAAAGAGTTATGCTGGGTTGTTGATGCCATTTGAACAATTCTTGTTAACCCCGTGTCATCAGATGCAATATTGGCAATTCCGACACCCGGTTTAAAGAGGTTTGCAAATCCGAGACCTATAAACAAAGCAAGAGTTGTAACAACTTCAAAATACGCAATTGTTTTAACCCCGAGGCGCCCGAGACTCTTAACATCACCGTGTCCGGCAATTCCTACAACAAGGGTTGCAAAAAGCAGAGGTGCAATAATCATCTTAACCATTCTTAAGAAGATTTCCGCAAGCACATGCATTTTAACCGCAAACCACGGAAAAGCCCAGCCGACCAGCACACCTAAAAATAGTGCCGCAAAAATCGCTATTGTTAACCGTGACTTTTTCAAAATCTTTTCCCTTATTTGTATTTGGAGTAAAATTACTCTCTATTAACCTTTAATGCTTTGATTATACAATAAAAATATTTTATGTAAAAATTTCAAACGGTTTAAACGGGTAAATATCATTCATTGTTTTAAATAAGAATCAAAGCTTTTATCTTCAATTTTATATCCGCAGCCTTCGTGAAGTTTTCCCGGATAAGAAATTTTCTTTGCGGGATAATTCCTGCACATTTTGAGCCGTTTGTCATAAACTGAGCAAAGCCCTTCATTTGTTACATATTTGCAGGCAAAAATTAAATTTCCCTCTTCGTCTTTTCCTCTTATATAAAACCTGCGGTATGAGGGAAACAAAAACTGCATTATCTTAAAATCCGTTGTTGTATAGGTATCAAAACTGTACATATATCTGCAGCATTTGCCGCATTTAAGACAGTGTCCGGTTATTTTGTACTCCATCTTTTCCGGAACAAAATAGGATAGAATTTCATTTTTTAAAATTGTTAAAAAACTTAACATTAGCCCCCTAAAACCGTGATACAAAAAATTTATTTGTTAGAATAATAATCATGGTACAAGGATTGAGAGATAAAATCAATAAAGGATTATTTGTATGGGAAATTATGTTCCGAAAAATAAGAGAAAAAAGAATAAACGTGTAATTTTAGACAATCCGCTTTTGAAATTTTTAGCGGGTTTGGCAGTTTTCGGGCTTGGCGTGGCTTTAGCCGGCATGATTGCTTTGAAACTTTATTTGATGTCTCTTCCGCCAATTAAAAATTTAAACACCCTTAAACCAAATATCGTGACAACTTTTTGCGCAAGCGACGGGGAAGTTATAAAAACTTTCGCGGCTTATACTTATTCAAATGTTGAATTAAAAGAAGTTCCTGAAACACTTGTTAAAGCGTTTATTGCAACTGAGGATAAGAATTTTTACAAACATCCGGGCTATGATATGGTAGGCTTAGCGCGCTCTATGGTCGCAAATATTCTTGCCGGGCATGTTGTTCAGGGCGCAAGTACAATTACCCAGCAGCTTTCAAGAATTCTGTTCCTTTCAAACGAAAAGACTTTCACAAGAAAAATAAAAGAATTGCAGGTTGCAGCCCAGATTGAAAAAACAATTTCCAAAGATAAAATTCTGGAAATGTATTTGAATAATGTTTATTTGGGCTCAGGTGCCTACGGCGTTAAGGGGGCTGCAAGAATATATTTTAACAAAAATCTTAATGAACTTTCTCTTCCTGAGATGGCTTTGATAGCCGGACTTCCGCAGGCTCCGTCGGTTTATTCTCCGTATAACAATAAAGACCTTGCAAAAAAACGCAGGAATCAGGTTCTTTTAAGAATGTATAAAATGAAATACATTACAAAAGATACTTATGAAAAAGCAAAGCAGGCGCCGATAACTTTATCGAACATGCCAATGATGTATGCAACCAATAAAGCTCCTTACTTCTGCGATTATGTTGTAAAAGAAATGCACAAGCTTGGATTCACCGAGGATGAAATTGTTAACGGCGGATATAAAGTTATAACAACTCTTGATTACAAAGCTCAGGTTAAGGCAAACGAAGCTATTTTAACCAACCTTAAAGCCTGGGGAATGACAAGAGACAAGAATCAGGCTGCAGTATTTTCATTCAGCCCGATTGACGGAAGAATCTTAGTTTACGCCGGCGGAAAAGATTATACAAAGAGCCAGTACGACAGGGTATCACAATCTGCAAGACCGTCAGGCTCCGCGTTTAAGCCGTTTATTTATACAGCAGCCATTGAAAAAGGTTATTCACCTAACGATATGATTGACGATTTGCCGTTCAAAGCAGGCGATTGGACTCCGAAAAACTACGGTAACAAATACAGAGGTCCGATTCCTTTGTATACGGCGTTGATGGTTTCCTCAAACGTTTGTACGGCAAGGTTAATGGATGCAATCGGCGTAAGACCTGTTATACAGCTTGCAAGAGTTATGGGAATTACAACCCCTATTCCTTATGACTATACAATATCTCTCGGGTCAAACAGTGTAAAACTTTTTGAAATGACAAGAGCGTACGGTGTCTTTGCAAACGGCGGATATAAGGTCGAACCTTTTGCAATCGAAAGAATTGAATCTTCCAGAGGAACTATTTTATATGAGGCTAAAAAAGCACGTACAAGCAAGGTTTTGAATTTAAATACGGCAGCAACCATGACTGCAATTATGAAAACCGTTATAACAAGCGGTACGGGACGCGCTGCAAGTATCGGCAAGCCTGCAGCCGGTAAAACAGGAACAACGGACGACAGCAGAGACGCATATTTCATAGGATTTACTCCGGATGTTGTAACCGGTGTCTGGGTCGGAAATGACGATAACTCTCAAATGGGCGGCGTAACAGGCGGTACAATACCTGCTAAAATATGGCGTGATGTTATGCTTGTTGCAACGGCACCTTACGGAAAAGCGGATTTTGAATATCCGGAAGTTATTCTGAATCCGTTTAAGGCTCCGGGAGTTTCGATAATTCCGCAAAGCGAGGCGAAAAAAGTGCTTGAAGACAAAGAAAAAGCAAAACAGGAAGAATTGAAAAAAGAACAGGAAATGAAAGATAAGCCGCAACCGCCGATTATCAAACCGGTAGAGATTTTGCAGCAGACTCTTACGCCGCTGAAGAGGAAAGAAACTCCGACAGTAGAAGTTAAGCAGGAACGGACAGAACCGCCGCAGCCGGATCTGGCGCCGGTTCCGGTAACAACTGCTCCGGTCGGGATAAGTACAGAAAATATGGAATAGGAATTAAATAAATGAACACAGAAGATTTTGAAATAACATTCGGCGCAAATGCCCACCAGAGTGCCGGTTTTGAAAAAAATGACAAAATGATTGATTATACTTCAAGTAAAAAACTTTCATTTTTGGATATTTTGAGCGTCACTCAGGGATTGAATGTAATAAGTGAATTTTTTGATGTGAACGCTGTTGTAACAGTAAAACATACAGGAATTTGCGCGGTTGCACTGGGTAAATCGCTTGAAGAAGCTCTTACATCTTCCCTGGATTCAAATCCTGTTGATTTTATAGGTGCAGACGTAGTTGTATCAGCAGAAGTCGACAGCGACATTGCAAAAATGCTGAATAAAACAAATATTATTGTTGCTCCGAAGTTTACAAAAAATGCTATTGAGTATTTTGAAACTCACGATATAGCCTATGTAACAATTAATACACCGCTTAAAGAATACAAAAAATATTTATCGGAAGAGACAAAAGTTACTCCTCTGGGAACTCTTGTTCAGGCTCCAAACCTCGGTGAATTAAATAAAGATACTTTTAAAGTCGTAACAAAAACAAAGCCGACAGTTGAGCAGATTGAAGATGCGGTTTTTGCCTGGAAAGTTGCAAAACACGTAAAATCTCAGGCTATTGTTATTGCAAAAGATTTAAAAACTTCTGCAGTTTCTCAAGGACTACAGACTTCGTTTGTAGAACACGCCCTAAATTATGCCTGCGAAAAAACAAAAGATGCAATAATGGCATCGGATATGCCGTTATCTCTTTATGACATTAATGCAGCAGCTCAAGGCAGAATTGCTCTTGTGATTGTTCCTTCTGCTTCCAAAGATATTATAGATGCTGCCGATAAATACGGGCTAGCAATAATTACAACCGGCATAACAAATATTTTACATTAATTATTTTTTTTAATATATTTTCTAATATCTGCTTGACAAAGCAGATATTGTTTTGTATTATATAAATATGGAAAATACATTAAATAAATATACGAAACTGGAAGAAAAAATTACTTTGTGTCTGGATTTGCTGGAAGTTGCCAGAGGATACTGCGAGTATAACTTCGACAAAGGTCAGGAAGTTGTCGCGCTGCATTCTGTAATTGAGCTTATTCTTGAAACACATCGGGATATAGCAGAAGAATTTGATAAAATTGCATAATTTATTTTGTTTTAGAAAAGGAACTAATTTTTTTGACTTTTGCAAAACAAAAGAGTTCCGAATATAAATCCGGAACTCTTTTGTTATTTTGATTATTAATATCTATAGTGAGCAAATGCTTTGTTAGCTTCTGCCATTTTATGGGTATCTTCACGCTTCTTGCAAGCTGCACCGTTACCGTTGGAAGCGTCAATTAATTCGTTTGCTAATTTTTCAACGAAAGATTTTCCGCTTCTGTTTTTTGCTGCTGCAATAATATTTGAAGAAGCAAGTGCAAATCCTCTGTCAGGTTTAACATCAATAGGTACCTGATATGTAGAACCGCCAATACGTCTTGCTTTAACTTCCAACAACGGAGTTGCATTTGTAATTGCTTTCTGGAATACTTCCAGTCCTTTTTCGTTAGTTCTTTCTTCAACTTTAGAAATAGTTGAGTAGAATATTTTTTCAGCAAGTGATTTTTTACCGCGTCTCATAACTCTATTAATAAATTTAGAAACATCAACGCTGTTGTAAATAGGGTCTGCTGCTGGAACTCTTTTTTCCGGTTTAGATCTTCTGGACATTATTTCTTACCTCCTTTAGCTCTCTTAGCACCATATTTAGAACGGCTTTGTGTTCTGTTTGCAACACCTGCTGTATCTAAAGTACCGCGTACTATGTGATATCTTACACCCGGAAGGTCTTTAACCCTTCCGCCCCTGATTAGAACAACACTGTGTTCCTGAAGGTTGTGTCCGATACCCGGGATATAAGAAGTTACTTCAAATCCGTTAGTAAGTCTGACTCTGGCAACCTTTCTCAGAGCTGAGTTAGGTTTTTTAGGGGTTGTAGTATAAACCCTTGTACATACGCCGCGTCTTTGTGGACATTCCATAAGAGCCGGCGATTTGGTTTTGTCTTTGAGCTTTTTGCGTTCCGAACGCACAAGCTGGTTCATTGTAGGCATAATTCTTCTCCTTTTACCTATTCTTACTTTTATTACCGGCAAAACTGAATGTCAGTGTTTTGCCTCTTTTTGACTAACCTCGTATGAGGGTGCGTCATCCCTCCAGCCGTCAAATCCGGCAAGAAAATTTCGACCAGAGTAATCTAATATTAGGATGAACATGCAATTGTGTCAATCTATAGAGGCAAAATGCGTAACGTTTTGTTAATTAAAAATTTTTATTTTCTCTCAAAAAAGAAAAAAGGACAAAGAATGTCCTTAAAAATGGTAAGTATATTAAAATTGTAGACTATATTTATGTAGTTCCTTTACTCTTCATCCGTGAGGAGTAAAGGAGAATTTTTATAGATAATTTAGCAGACTCATACCCATTGAGGCTGAGGATACCTGTAAACTTGCCTGATAAGCGTATTGAGCCATATACCAGTCAGTAATTGCGGTCGTTAAGTCAACATCACGAATTTCGGACAGGTAAGCAGTAAGGTTTGTATTATTCGTATCCAGAGTAGAAGTTGTCATCTCTAATCTGTTATACACACCGCCAAATTTAGTTTGTTCTTCTGTTATCATTCTCATAGAAGAGTCAAACATATCTAAAGTAGAGTTCATCTGTTCATATCCGGCTTCTGTATCCCCGTCAAGAACCATCTGGATTGAATTGCTCAGAAGTTTTAAAGCTCCCATTACCCCTTCTGCCTCTTCCGGTGCCCCATCTGTTAAATCGCCGATATCACCTGTATATTCCAACCCGTTTTCGTATTTATAAACATCAGCTCCGGTTGCTGTATCGCTGGTTTTAATAACTCTGTTTCCGTCTACATCCGTATAAACGCCGTTTCCCGGCTCTACTGCTGCTTTATAATACCCGAAAACTCTGTCCCCGGTTGTATTAATTACTTCAAAAACGCCGTCTGCAACTTCCGTTTGCCTGATATAATCAGGATTATCATAAGGCGTTCCGTTGTATACAATATCACCGTTTTCATCAATTGTATAAGGAGATATTTTGGTATTTGCGCCTCCGAAAATATAGTTGTCATTGTATTCTGTATTTGCAAGGTCTACCATTGTTTTGATGGTTTCATCAATTTCAACCTTTAGAGCTTTAAGCGAATCTTCACCATAGGTCTGGTTATTTGCCTGCACTGCCCTATCCCAGGCTGATGATAAATATCCTGTTGCCAGCGAGAATAAATCATCCAATGCGCTGAGTTCACTCTTTGCCATCTCTACATTGGTAGAAAATGTATCTATCTGACCTAATTGCCTGTTTGTGTTCAGAATATTAACCGCGGCAATCGGGTCGTCGGTTATATTCATAACCTTGTGACCGGAGGTTAATTGAGCGGTTATTCTGTTGTAATTTATAAGATTTTGCTGCATATCTGCAACAAGCTGTGCATATTTTCCTGAAGTTGAAATTCTATCTACCATATTAGCCTCCAAGTGTCATAAGAGTGTCTAAACAGTTATTACAAATGTTAAATACCTGAGCGGCTGCCGAGTACGCGGTTTGATATTTAACTAAATCGACCAGTTCTTCGTTTAAATCAACGCCTGTTGCATCCTTAATTTTTGATTCAATCCCGTCTACAACAGCAGATTGAGTATCATACAGTGTTTGCAGACTGCTTCCTGCAGAGGCAATTTTACCTACAAGAGATGTGTAATAATCTTCTATAGACATTCCGTCTAACCCGTCGTAGGCGCTATCCCTTGT
>CALUVI010000037.1 GCA_944324185.1 Candidatus Gastranaerophilales bacterium
GTCGAAGGGGTGGGATCCAGAATATTTTCACCCATCCTAACCTTCCCTCATATAGGGAAGGAACGCGCGCTGGCGTTTGAATATTCACCCCCTCCCTACCCCTCCCCGTTGGAGAGGGAACGCGCGCTGTCGCTCAATTAACGCATTTCCCCTCGCCCCCTTGGGGAGAGGGAAGAATTTCTTAGTGAGCGCTTAGCGAACTTAGAAATTCGGGAGAGGGGCTGGAAAACTATCATCCCACACAACACCCCCCTGCCCCCTTCGGGTACTGTCTTGGATTTGCTCCACGCTCGCAAAATCTCACTTTCGGAGCAGAGCTCCTGTTCGTTCGTTTTGCTCGCTATCCGGACTTACGTCCGTCCGCAAATCCGCTTTCCCTGCTTGGGGGAAGAGGTTGGCTGCGTTAATTGGATGTTTATTCTCTTTCAAAGGCAAAGGTAATGCGCATGGTGTTTTTGCCCCCCTTGCAGGGGAAATGTCACGGAGTGACAAAGGGGGGTGAAATTAAAAATAAGTAACAGGTCGGGCTTTAGCCCGACAAAAGCTTTTGAAAATAGTTGTCGCACGGAGTCTACCCAATGTTTCTATTACTCAGCCCCTCTCCCTAGCCCTCTCCCCAAAGGGGCGAGGGGATGCGCGTTGACGTTCGATTGTTCACCCCCACCCTAACCCTCCCCGACGGAGAGGGAACGCACATTGTCGTTCTATTGATCCATTTCCCCTCGCCCCCAAGAGGCGAGGGAATTCTTGCCGGCAACAGCTAAGCATCCATAACTTTATGCTCTTTGTAATTATAAGTTCCAGGGAACGCATCGACGCCGGTTGTTTTCTTTGTTACATAATACTGGATTTTAGGAATATATGTTGAAAGCATTGCTGCTGCAAATCCAAAACCTGTAATGAAATTCAGGCAGCTTAAACCAAGGTTTTTCTTCTGCGCTTTTGAAAGAACTTCCTTCGTGATTTTCCCGTCTTTTGCGGATTTGCATAAAGTATCCACATATTGCTCCATCTCAGATTTTAATTTGTAAAGTTTTTTATTTGAAATATACCGGTATTCTTCTTTGTGCGCTCCGCCCGTAAATTCCGTGAAAACCTTGTCCAGCAATTCCGGTTTGTTTATTTCAGCTTTATTATATACATCAATTAACTGCTGCTTTGTAAGTACGGCTTCGCCGACTCTCTCAGGCTGCAATTTTGCCATCTCTCTTGCTCTTGATAAAATTTCCGGATTCTTTTCTGTTTTTTCCACTTCACTCAGCTTAATAACTTCAAGCGGCTGCTTCTTTAGGAATTTATCCCAGCCTGATTGCTTAGCCGTTTCAAATTCAAATCCGGCTGGAAGTGTTACATTTTGTCCCAGTACAGCTTTTCTGAATTCTTCAACACTCATTTCCCTGTCTTGTAAAAATTCTGCAAGATGACCGGTCAGAAGCTGGGCAGTTGACGGATTAAGTCTTGAGGCTTTTCCGGACTCTACAAGGTTCATCAAATTGATAACATGCCCCTGTGCCCACATATAGAAATAAATAGACCCGATATCACGTATTGCAACTTCTCTTCTTTCTTCTTTTGTTCTGGCATTATACATTCTGCCGCCGGCAATCCCGACATCGCTTGAAAGAAGTTTTCCTGTATTAGTATTTTCTATAGCGTTTGTAAATGCGTTTATTGCACTAATTCCGCCGCCTTTAAATGAAGGATTTTGTGAAGATTTATTTTCGGCAGTGTTATTTCTGTTATGAATAACGTGTCTTGTAAGTGCCTGATTTACTTTCGGAACTACAAATCCTATAAACAGGTTGGTTATAATAATACTTGTAAGAACTTTTGCTCCTTTAATTAATGCAACCTGTTTTGAATTAAAGCCTTTCGGAGCAACTTTGGTCATAAAGTTTTCAAACGGCGTTCTGAGGATTTTATCTGTTCCGACATCAAAATTTCTGCCCCCGGATTTTAGAATTTTTGCAACAACTTTATCTCCGAGCTTGTTCATTGCACCAACACCGCATAACCAGACAATTGAACCCATGCTTTCTTCAATAAAGCGCTCCCTTGCCTCGTCCCATTTGCCTCTTTTGTATGCCTGATAAGTTCTTCCGGCAACAACAGTACCCTCTAACGCAACAATCGGCGCAAGAGCGTCAGCTTTTGTCATTTTGGTCAGTGCTGTCGAAAATTTCCCTGATACAATCGGATTCAAAATAAAACCCTTTCAATTTATATTCGGTCAGTGTTATAAAAATTGTAAAGATTTCTTTTTGTCAATTCTAGAACAAAATGTTACAAAAGTAAAAAAATGTTTACAATTGTTTTAAAAATCTCTAAAACTACTTGTATTTAGATTTTGTTTTATTTATGATAAATGTAAAATGTACAGTTAGTCAAAATATAAGGAATAGCAAAATGAATCCTATTATTAAGAATTTAGAAGCAGAATATACAACAAGAGAATTGCCGGATATGAATCCCGGCGACACTGTCCGTGTATTCGTTAAAATTATTGAAGGTAACAAAGAAAGAATACAGGCTTACGAAGGTACTATTATTGCTGAACACGGTTCAGGTATTAATAAAACTATTACAGTAAGAAAGGTATTCCAGGGCGTTGGTGTAGAACGTGTATTCTTAGTACACTCTCCGCGTATTGATAAAATCACTGTTCAGAGAAAAGGTGATGTAAAACGCGCTAAATTGTACTATTTAAGAGAACGTTCAGGCAAAGCTACACGTATTAAGGAAAAAATCGAAAAAAGATAATGGTAAAAGGGTAATGTGCAGGATTGGTAGATGAAACAAGCCAGCCTGTTGTCATTGTTCCGGAAAGTCAGCAAAAGGGGGAAATGGTGAGTAAATCAAACTTGCATATTCACTGGTATCCCGGTCATATTGCAAAAGCAGAACGTCAGCTTAAAGAAAAATTAAATTTAGTTGATGTAATTATAGAAGTACGTGACAGCAGATTACCTTTATCAAGCAGTTATACAAACATAAAGAAGCTTTTTGGTGATAAACCAAGGCTTCTTTTGTTGAATAAAGCGGATCTTGTTGATAAAAACGAGCTTAAAAAATGGGTAGAATATCTTAAAAAAACAACAGAATGTCCTGTTATTGTAACGGAAGCAAAAGGAAATAAGGACTTAAATCTGGTAGTTAAAACGGCGGTAGAATTGAGTGAACCTAAGATTCAGGCACTTATGGCAAAAGGACTTTTGAGACGACCGGCAAGGGCTATGGTTGTAGGTATGCCGAATGTCGGGAAATCCAGCGTGATTAATAAATTAACAAAATCTTCCAAGACAAAGATTGGGGCAAAGGCAGGAGTTACACGCCAGCAGCAGTGGGTCAGGATTAATCCTAAACTGGACCTTCTGGATACTCCGGGGATAATTCCGACCCGTCAGGATGATCAGGAACAGGCAGCTAAGCTTGCGTTTGTAAGTTCTGTGTCGGAAAACGCGTATTCTCCCGAGCATGTTGCAAAGGCGCTTTTATCTTATCTGAAAGATTATGATGAAATTAAAAATTATTATAAAGTAGAAGATTTGACCCTGGAAAATATTGCGCTTGCACGAAAATGGATTATTAAAGGCGAATCTCCTGATACTGAGCGGACGGCAATTTACGTTTTAAAAGATTTCAGGGAAGGACGTTTGGGGTTATTTATTCTGGATAAGTTTCCGGAAGTTTAACTTAAATTATTGTCGGGCTGAAGCACGACCTATATTTTTTACAAGTACGTCATTGCGAGGGAACAGCCATTTAGCCCAAAGCAATCTTAAACGACAATTGAATAGGTGTAGGGTGGGGAAAGCGTCAGTGTTCCCACCGGAAAAAGTTTTGTTGGGTTTCACCTAACCTACGTTGAAAAAGTAAAATTTGTTAATCTGGTGTATTTATGGATTGGTAAAATATTAACATGCTCTCACAATTAAAAAGGTCAGATTTACCAATCCGATAAAAACTTCATAAAAGAATCAGTATTACCGCACCTGAAATCATTATCAAGGAGCCGATAATTTTCTTTTTGAAGTTTTTTTCGTGAAATATATTTGCGCCGAGAAATACGCTTAAAAGTGTTGATAATTGAAATAGGGCAAGAGCGTACGAGACGTTCATTCTTTCAAAAACGAAATTGGTTGAATACTGCATAATCCCGACTGCAAGAATTAATAAAATCTGATATTTGTAATCTTTTATTACAGGTTTGTGTTTGGAAAAGAGGACAAAAGCAGAAGAAAAAATTAAGCCTGAAAGCCCCCAGAGAATAAAACAATTATTAGCGCCGCATAAAAGAATTATCTTTTTTATAAAAACAGCTTCCGTTCCCGAGCAAATCAGTGCAATTACTCTATAGAGAATTGCAAGTTTGCCGGCTTTACCGTTAACATCAAGTACAAAATAAGTTCCGGCAATAATAAGCAAAATAGCTAAAATTGCAGATATAGAAGGTATTTCTTTTAAGAAAAATATTCCGAAAAATAGAGCAACTACAGGTTTATAAGAGTTTATCGGCGCAAGAGTTGACAGTTCGCCTATTGATAAAGCTTTTATAATAAAATAATTACCTGCTGCACCAAGTATACCCATGATTAAAACAAACGGAATAATACCCGCCGGAATGTCTTTCAAAAACGGGACACAGAGCAGGCACAATCCCAGATATGTATAAAAATTAACTACAGAAGATTTCTGCCCTTTGTTTGTCAAAATTTTTTGAAAAACATTAAGATAAGAGTTGGAAAATATTCTGATTAATATTCCTAAGCATGTATAAAGCATAATTCTATTTTACTACCACTAATTAAGTTTGTAATTTTTATTTATTGTATACAACAATAATTTACTAACTTTTATCTTGAATACTTTACACCTGTAGTTTTGCGTAACAGTATAATGTATTTCTCCCTAAAAAAAACCACCCGGTGTGTGTCTCGAGTGGGTTTTGTTTTCTGCATCCTAATGGTCTTTTTAGTGTTTATTATCTAGGAGTTTATATGATTTTTGGGGTTATTAGTTTTTGCTATTTAGTGTTTCGACTACACTTAAAGTGTGTATTTATATTATTGCACATAAGAATTTTAAGTCAAGAGGGGGACAAATATATTTATAAAATTTTAATATAAATTTTACAAAAGCGTATAAATACTAAGTTTTAATGCTTTACAAATCTTAATATTTAATGGATAAATAAAAGGGTATTAATAATTGTAAATAATACCCTTTATACTTAATATATATTTTTTATTTAGTTTTATTTTAGTCTTCTAATGACTGATATCCTGATTTATGAGTTTTTAGGAGAACACCCCTTTTTGAAGTTTTTATAAATTCAATCATTTTTTCTATGTATTCGTTCATAGGAATTTCAGCTTTTATTTTTTCTATTGCCTGTGTTGTATTGTATTCTTCAGAAATAAGGAGTTTGAAAGCTTCGTTTGTGGCAGTTCTGATTTCTTGCGAAACTCCTCTGCGTTTCATGGCAATAACGTTTAATCCGCGCGGCACAGGAGGTCTGCCTTCACCTTTTGAGTATGGAAGAATATCCTGCCTTGAAGCGGAAAAACCGCTTATGATTGCCATATCACCAATTCTTATATTCTGATGGAATACACTCATGCCTCCTACAAATGCTCCGAACCCAACATGTACATGCCCCCCTAAAGTTACCAGATTTGCTAAGATAACCTGATCTTCAAGTACGCAGTTGTGAGCAATGTGCGAGCCAACCATAAGCAGACATTTATTACCTATTCTTGTCGTAAAATCTCCGCATGCTGCGCCGCGGTGAATTGTAACATTTTCTTTTACTATTGTCTCATCTCCAATAACAACTTTTGTTGGTTCACCTTTGTATCCAAGATCTTGCGGTTCGGAACCGATTGTTGAGAATGGAGAAATTGTGCAGTTTTCTCCGATTTCTGCATATTCAATATAAGCATTAGCAATAACCCTTGTACCTTTGCCGAGTTTAACTCCCTCTCCGATAACTACATTTGGTCCGATTGTTACATCTTCAGATATTACAGCAGAAGGGTGAATTACTGCTGAAGGATGTATTGAGCTTTTTTCAAGAATTGTATTCGTCATTTAATTTCTCCATAATACTATTTCTACCATACAAGTATATTATAAAAAACGATATAAATGCTAAATATTTACATATTCTTTATCTTACAGCCGCTTTATTGAAAACATTTGTAACATTAACTGGCAAATTTTATTTTTTTTTCGGTTTTAATACATTAGAAAAAGGAAAGGATAATAAATGGGCTATTTATCAACGTATTTTGATAATGTATCACCTATAGAATGTAAAGTATTTGAATCCAAAAATAAGGAATTGTTCTGTTTGAAAAAACAGGGGCGGAATATATCTTTAAATAAAATAGAAAAAAACGGTAAACCGAGAGTAAAGGTTATAGAAAAAGAATATTATGAAATGCATAATCAGGATTGGTCTTATCCGGAGTTAAGGTGGCCAAAGAGCAGAATTTTAAGAATTTATAATCCGACACAATTATATAGCCCGACAGCCGGGTTTAGAGGCGGAAAGCCGGGTAATGCGTATTTAGATATAGTTACGCTGAGTACAAAGCCTAATAATAATCCTGACAGCAGAGTTGTTACGGTAGAGGCTGTCAGACCAGATAAAACAATTTCCCGTTTTAAGCTGCATTTAAAAAGACGCGGAAGTCAAATTTTAGAGAATAATAATTCAAAAACGGAATTAAAACAACTCATAAATGGATATTTCCCGACAACAATTAAGAAGTATGCGGGCGAGTGTTTAAAGCTTTTGAAACGTATGAAACAAGTTATTTAGTTAAAATAGCAAGTCTGTCAATAACTGCCCGTGTAAATTCACTACAAGAGGCATTTCCGTTTAAATCAGCGGTTTTGACTCCGGCATTTAAAGTCTCAAAAAGAGCCAGTTTAATACGGCTTGCAGCATCTTTTTCCCCGATATAATTAAGCATTTCTATAGCAGACATCAGCATAGCAGTAGGGTTTGCCTTATCCTGCCCGGCAATATCCGGAGCGGAGCCGTGAACAGGCTCAAATACTGCATAGTCTTTTCCAATATTTGCGCCTTGAGCTATTCCGAGTCCGCCAACGAGTCCTGCACAAAGGTCTGAAACGATATCTCCGTACAGGTTTGGAAGCAGAAGAACATCAAACTGGTTAGGATTCTGTACAAGCTGCATGCAGCAATTGTCTACAAGTATTTCTCTGAATTTTATATTTGAATATTCTGCAGCAATTTTTCTTGCGCAGTCTAAGAATAAACCGTCAGACAACTTGCAAATGTTGGCTTTTGTAACGACGCAAACTTCTTTTCTATTGTTATTTACGGCATAATCAAATGCAAATTTTGCAATACGTTCAGAGGCAGAGCGGGTGATAATTTTAATACTTTCAGCAGTATTTTCGTCAACCCGGCGCTCAATTCCCGCATATAAATCTTCTGTATTTTCTCTTACGACAACAATATCGACTTTATCGTATCTTGTTTTTACATTTGGTAAGTTATAGCAAGGTCTCAAATTTGCGTATAAATCAAGCTCTTTTCTTAACTGTACATTAACCGAGCGGAATCCTTTCCCGATAGGCGTTGTAACGGGTGACTTTAAGGCAACTTTGTTCTTTTTAACAGATTCAATAACTCTCTTAGGTAGCGGAGTTCCTTCTGTTTCAATCACGTCGGCACCGGCGGTTTGAATGTCCCAGTCAATTGCTACACCTGCCGCATTAATAATTTTGATTACCGAATCAGTAATTTCCGGTCCGATTCCGTCACCTTTGATTAAAGTTATTGATTTCATTTCCACTCCTGTTTCTGCCGGATTAGTAAATCCGCCCTGCATTTCTAAAGTTTTTGTTGGGTTTCACCCAACCTACATTTCTATTGTGAGGATTTGTTAACGATTTGTCAATCTTTTATTCACTAGTTACCTCTCATATTATTGATGCGGTAAATCACAGATTTACCACATCCTACAGAGTCAGTTTTAGAGATTCTTCGCCCTTAAATTGTTGTCGGGCTCTGAATGACGGCAAGCTTGTAGTTTGCTCTATCATCTGATACATTTACCCCTGAATGACGGCAAGCTGGTCAGTTTACTTCCAAACGTGCTGTCATTCAGAGGGCGTAAGCCCGAAGAATCTCTATAACTTTTGTAAATTTTCTATTCACTCCTCACTATTCACTAGTTTAAGGACTTCTTCCCCACCCCTGAATTGCTGCTTTCTAAACAGCTTTAACACCCGATTTAGCTTCAATATACGCCTGTATTCCCTGCGTAAGCTGATCCGGACAGCTTGTAGGTCTGCTTCCGCAAGGCAAACCGCTTAGTTTAGGGATAATATCGTGAATATTCATTCCGCGAATTAAAATCCCGATACCTTTAAGGTTTCCGTTGCAGCCGCCTACAAATTCAACATCTTCTATAATATCGTCTTTAATTCTCATCTGCATAAGTTTGCAGCAGACACCTTTTGGCTGGAATCTTACAAAGTCGACTCCGTTTGATTCTTTTATTTCTATATTCTCGCTCATATCATACTCCTCACTGATAAATGTATTACTAACACCAATTATATCATTTTGCATATTCATAATCAAATTTCTCCTGTTTATTGTAATATAAGATTATGGCAAGTATAACAAAAATCGGGTTCTGGGGGTATCCCGACCCTGATATAGTAAAAAAAGTTAAGAAGGATTACCCGTCCGCAGAATGGATAGATCTGGATATTGATTTTTATTACCCGAAAACTAATATCCTTCCGGAATCTTATTGTAAAATTATCAGAAATATTATTGATAATACGATTTATTTAAAACCGGATTTAATAGTTGCTCCGATTGGTAAAGATAAGTGCGACAGCGGCTGGTTTGCGTCAAGAATTCTTGCTGATATGGGATTTAATGTAATTCAGACAATTTATGAAAAATTAGAGCCAAAAAGAGAGTTGAAAATAAGTACGAGCAATTTGCCTTTATATGACAAAATTACTATGATTACGGCAGGTATTATAACACCGGTGGAGCATTCATTAACTCAAATTCCTGCGGAATTCGGGTTCTGGGGAGTACCGCCTAATGATTTGGAAATATTAAGGCTATTTCCTGATACAACCCATGTTTACGGCTGGACAAGGTGCGTGGAAGCAGGAACCCCTGCTGATTTAGAGCTGGAAATGTATGTGGATGAAAATGTTCCGACTGTTTTTTACGCCCAGGCTTTTTGTGCAAAGGCTCAGCTTGCAAAGTATTTAGCCGATAAATACAACGGTCTCTATATTGATATTGACGATTATGCTTCAAACTCAATTAAGGCAAAAGTTGAAGCTTTTTTAAGATTGAGCTGATTTAAAATAGCAAAAATTATTTTTACGAATTTTATTATCGATATGAATATTAACTCTCAAAATAATACCCTAAATTTCAAAGCACGTTTTCTTGATAGTGAATCCTTGAGACGTGTAGCAAATTATGCCGTAGAACATAATAAATTCGATAAACTTAATAATTCACGCAAGAATATTGAAAAATATTATTTCAATCGTCGTTTATTGGTAGATGTAGGGGAAAAAGACGGCAAACCTTATATTACTTTTACACGTTTTATAAAAAAGCCGGAAGTAATTGTTCCTAAAACAATGCAGGATTTTAAAAAGGATAAAATTACTACATTCAAAAGTGAAACAAAAATGAATCCGCTTAAGTTTGCTTTTGAAAAGCTTGTAAAATTAGGTAATGATGCGCCTAAAAACAGAATGTTTAAAAATGTTATTATAAATAAGTAGATTTATTTTTCTGTTTTTTGTTTTATTACCGCATCGATTAATCCCTTAAACAACGGGTGAGGTCTTTCCGGACGGGACTTGAATTCCGGATGGAACTGGCATGCTACGAACCAGTCTAAGTCCGGAAGTTCGACTATTTCAGAGAGCATTCCGTCAGGTGACATGCCGGAAAATACAAGCCCTGCTTTTTTCAATGGTTCAATATAGTCTGTATTTACTTCGTACCTATGCCTGTGACGTTCGGAAATCTTATTTACGCCGTAAACTTCGTGTGCTTTTGTACCTTTCTTGAGATAGCATTCATACGCACCGAGTCTCATAGTTCCGCCGTAACCTTTAACATTCTTCTGCTCTGTCATAAGATCAATTACAGGGACTTGAGCATTTTCTTCAAACTCTGTTGAGTTTGCCCCTTTTAGTCCGGCAGCATTTCTTGCGTATTCTATTACAGCGCACTGCATACCGAGACAAATTCCCAAAAACGGGATATTGTTTTCTCTTGCGTACTTTATAACATTGAGTTTCCCTTCAATACCTCTGATTCCGAACCCGCCCGGAACAATTACACCGTCGACGTCAGACATTAACTCTTTACATTTATCCCACTCAACGCATTCTTCTGAATTTATCCACTTGATTTCTGTCTTAACATTGTCCGCATAGCCGGCATGTTTTATGGATTCCACTACAGAAATATAAGCGTCCGAAAGCTTTGTATATTTGCCGGCAATCGCAATTTTTATTGTACCGGAAGGATGATTTATTTTGTCTACAAGTTCTCTCCACTTTGTTAAGTCGGCTTTTTTATCCTGAACCTGAAGAAGTTTAAGCACAACTTCCGCAAATTTTTGTTCTTCAAGCGCAAGCGGAACTTCGTAAATGCTTTTCATATCCCTGCATTCAATTACAGCCTCTTTTGAAACAGAGCAAAATAGTGCAAGTTTGTCTTTTTCTGTTTTAGGAATGGCTTTTGAAGTCCTGCATACAAGGATTTCAGGCTGAAGTCCGTAGCTTCTCAATACCTGTACGCTGTGCTGCGACGGTTTTGTCTTTAATTCTCCGGAAGTCGGAAGATATGGTAAAAGCGTACAGTGAATATTAATAGCGTTTCCGATTCCTGCTTCGGTTTTGAATTGTCTTATGGATTCAATGAACGGCAGGCTCTCAATGTCGCCTATTGTTCCTCCGATTTCAATAATTTGAAAATCCGGTTTGAAAAATTTTTGCGCTTTAATAATTCTTGATTTAATCTCGTTTGTAATATGCGGAATCACCTGAACAGTTGCCCCGAGATAATCTCCTCTGCGCTCTTTTTTTATAACAGTCTGGTAAACGCTTCCGGAGGTTACATTGCTTATTTGCGAAAAATTAGTATCAATAAATCTTTCATAGTGTCCTAAATCTAAATCTGTCTCTGCTCCGTCATCGGTTACAAAAACTTCACCGTGCTGAAAAGGGCTCATTGTCCCGGGGTCAACATTTATATACGGATCAAATTTCTGTATGGCAACGGAAAAACCTCTTGCTCTCAATAATTTTCCCAGAGAAGCGCCTATAATGCCTTTCCCCAGAGAACTTACAACACCGCCTGTTATAAAAATAAATTTTGTCATATATACTCCTTAAAAATTTTATTGTTCTAATTGTTCCCCTCGCCCCTTTGTGGGAGAGGGAAGAATTTAATGACGGTAGACTTGTATTTCCGTCTGTCAGCTCTAAAGTAAAGTTTTTGTTGGGCTAAAGCCCGACCTATATTTTTTCCTTAGTCACTGCATTTCTAAAGTTTTTGTTGGGTTCCACCCAACCTACATTTTCCTTAGTCACTCAGTCAGTTAATCACTTAGTCACTAATTTCCCCCACTGCCCTAAAAAAAGAGGGCAGTTAGCCCTCCTGTATTTTCTTAATTGATTTTCGGAACCCTGAAGAATCCGTTTTCTTCATCCGGAGCGTTCTTCATAAGTTCTTCTTTTGTTTGTTCATAATATACTTCGTCATCTCTCATGACGTTTACAAAATCAATTGCGTGCGCCATCGGCTCAACATTTGATGTATCAACTTCGTTCATGGCATCAACGTGCTTGAGGACATCACCTAACTGTTTTGTAAATTTCTCTTTTTCTTCTTCCGTTAATTCCAAACGAGCCAGTTTTGCTACGTGTTCTACATCTTTTACTGTAATCATAATCTTTTTACTCCAATGAATTTATGTTAGCACAAACTATTTTCAGGGTAAATAATATTTTTTTCTGATAATGTAACAATTTTCAGAGTATTAAATTCTCCCTCATCAAGTTTTACATTAATGTAATTTCTTGTAACACCTTTGTATCTGCCGTTTTTATCCGGTCTTTTTTCAATTAAAACTTCCTGTTTGCTTCCGATATTCGATTCTAAAAATTCATGTAACTTTTCTGTAGAAATATTTTTGATAATATCAGCTCTTTCTTCTTTTATTTTTTCCGGCAAATGCCCGTCCATTTTCTCTGCAATCGTTCCTTTTCTTATTGAATAAGGGAAAGTGTGTATTTGGCTCAGTTTTGATTTCTTTAAATTCTCAACGGTTGTTTCAAAATCCTCTTCGGTTTCGCCAACAAAACCCGCAATAATGTCGCTTCCTAAAAAAGGTTTATCAAAACGCGAAACAATATCTTCTATCTGGTCTAAATAATATTCAACAGCATAGTGCCTGTTCATTCTCTTTAGAGTTCTGTTGCAAGCTGACTGCAGCGACAGATGAAAATGCGGGCAGAATTTTTCACTTGTTTGCAGAAAATCAAGCATCTTAGGTGTTATCTCATGCGGATTTAATGAGCCGAGACGATATCTCGGAATTGTTGTTTTTTCTTCAATCTCCTTTAACAAATCCAGCAATTCCAGCCCTATATCTTTACCCCTATCTTTACCCCATAAACCTATGTGGATTCCTGTTAATACAACTTCTTTGTAACCGGAATCAGCATATCTGTTAATTTCATTTATAATAAAATCCGGATCAGCACTCCTGGATTTACCTCTGCCATAAGGAATTATGCAGTAAGAACATCTGTTATCGCACCCGTCCTGTATTTTAAGACTAATTCTTGTCTTTGTTGTATCCTCAAGCGTTACTTTACAAAACTCCGTTTCTCCCATCAGGTCTTTTACGGCAAAATGCTCGTCTTTTGCAAGCAGCTCCGGCAGGTTAAATTTATCTTCGTTACCGAAAACGTAGTCAATAAAAGGTTCTGCTAGAAGTTTTTCTTTTTCAATCTGGGCAATACAGCCGGTTAGAATTGTTGTTAAACCGGTATTATGCGCATGTCTTAAAAGATACATAGCTTCATTGTCGCTTGTTTGGGTAACAGAACAGGAGTTAAGAATGTAATATTCTGCCTCTTTAAGCTTTTTTACCTGCTCATAACCGGCATTGATAAGCTTTTCAGCAACAATCTGCCCCTCAAACTGGTTTGATTTGCACCCCATGGATTTAAGATAAAACTTTTTCATAGTCTTAATATATACTAAAAAATCTTTTTATAAAAGTTGGAATGTTAATGTCGGCTTTACAAAGCCGACATTAACCCCTGACATTAACTAAAATTATTGCTTCTAGAGCTAAAACAAGTTAGAATATTACTAAAGGAAAATACAAAATGCGAAAATTTGAGTCTTTATTAAAAGGTAAGATTGCTGAAAATGGGTTTACACTTGCCAAACTATCAGAAATGTTTGGAGTTATTCCGCAAAATTTATTACTACAATCTTATGATGAAGCCCAGCACAAGCCGACCTTCTGGGTTATGACATAGAATGGATTAAGAGAAAATAGGTATATTATGAGATATGAAAACAGATGCTGTGATGTTGATAAATTAAAGGCTGAATTAGACTTATACAGACCTTTTGACAGTAATACATTAAAACAGTTAAAAGAATATTACAGAATTTCGCTTACATATACCTCAAACGCTATTGAGGGCAATACCTTAACTGAATCCGAAACAAAAGTTATTATTGAGGACGGATTAACTGTTGGCGGACACCCTATCAGAGAAATCCAGGAAGCCATAGGACATTCTAAAGCTTATGACTTAATCTACAACCTTATACAGAATAAAGAACTTACAGAAGCAAATATTTTAGAGCTGCACAAGCTGTTTTATGAACAGATTAGCCCTGAGAGTGCAGGTAAGTACCGGGATAAGAAAGTCATTATTACTGGTACTACTTACGAACCGCCTGCACCTGATAAGATTTGGGGGTTAATGCAAGAGCTTTTAGGACAATTATCCCAAAAAGAAAAAGAACTGCACCCTGTAGAATTTGCAGCGTGGTTTCATTTGCAATTTGTAAGTATTCATCCGTTTATTGACGGTAATGGCAGAACTGCCAGACTTTTAACCAACCTTATTTTACTAAAAGCAGGATATGCTGTAATTATTATTCCGCCTGTAGTCCGGGCAGATTATATTGAAGCTTTAAAGGCAGCTCAAACAAAGCACAATGAACAAGCGTTTTTTAACTTTATTTCTGAAATGGTCTTGGAATCTATGAAGGACTATTTAAGAATAGTTAAATATTTGATGAAGTAAAACAGGCAGATAAAGAAAATGAAAGAAGACTCCTTCACCTACACTCTTCCGTACATATCTTCATATCTGATGATATCTTCTTCAATCAAAGGATCGCCTTTTTGAACTTCGATAACTTTTACGTTTTCTTTGTACGGATTCTGGAGCGAGTGAATTGCTTTTAGCGGAATATCAATACTATGCCCCGGGCTTAAAATCAGTTCTTTACCTTCCAAGATTACTTTTGCCGTACCTTCAAGCACAACCCAGTGCTCGCTTCTGAAATTATGCGACTGAACTGAAAGCTTCTGCCCCGGATTAACCTGTATCATTTTTGTCAAAAACCCGTTGCCTTCAGCCAGTACCGTATAAAATCCCCACGGTCTGTAAACTGTTTTATGCACAAGGTGGGTGTTATCGTTTTGTTTTTTAAGTGTTTCAAAAATCTTTTTAACATCCTGAGTCTTATCTGCCCTGCATGCCAGTATTGCATCTTCTGTTTCCACTACAACCATATTTTCAAGCCCGATTGTTGCAACGAGTTTAGAGGAAGAATAAATCAAAGAGTTTTTAGACCCTTCATCCAGAACATGTCCGATTTTAACGTTTCCGTCCCTGTCTTTTTCGCTCACATCATAAATCGACTTCCAGCTTCCTAAATCATTCCATCCGCTCTCAAGCTTAAGAAGCGCAATTTTGTTTGATTTTTCCATAACCGCATAATCTATGGAAATCGACGGCATTTTATCATAAATAGTAAACGGAATTTCATTTGATTCAGAAAAATCAAACTCTTCTAAAACATTAGCAATTTCAGGAGAATGTTTTTTTACTTCGTCTAAAAGAGTAGAAGCTTTGAACATAAATATACCGCTGTTCCAGTAATAATGCCCGTCTGCAATATACTCTTCCGCAAGTTTTTCATCCGGTTTTTCAACAAACTTGTTTACTTTTACCCCGCTTAATATTTCCGTATTTGTAACATTAATGTATCCGTAGCCTGTTTCCGGATAAGTCGGTTTTATGCCAAAAGTTACGATATAACCCATTTGGGCGATCTTTTCACCTTCTTTTACGGTAGCAGCAAAGACTCCGGTATCTGTAATCAAATGGTCGGACGGTACAACAAGTATAACAGGGTCTGTTTTAAATTTATCTTTAATATATTTTGCTGCTAAAGCAATAGCGGGAGCAGTGTTTTTAGAAATAGGTTCGGAGAGAACTAATGCATTATTACAAATTGATGAAAGCTGGTATTTAACATTAGAAAAGTGTTTTACACCGGTCATACTGATAATATTTTCTTCCGGCATGCAGTTTGCTATTCTTTCAAAAGTCGCTTGCAAAAGACTTTCCTTATCCTGCAAATTTATAAGCTGCTTAGGATACAATTCTCTTGATAATGGCCACAATCTGCTGCCTGAACCGCCTGCTAATATTAATCCGTACATGATTTTACTCCTGTTCTCCCTACTATTCTCCTCGCCCCTTGCGGGAGAGGACGCAGTCGTTCTTGAGCCGTAAGGCGAAAGTTACGAATGCGGGTGAGGGGTTTATACCCTCTTTTTAAATTGCTCAGGGCTGCTTTGATTGTTCTCTTGCAAAGACACAGAATTCAAAGAACGTCCAATTTTCACCCCCAGTGTTGTTACAATTCTAGCATAAATAAAAAATAATTGTAAAATAAATTAAATGTGTGGTAAAATACTACACAAGACAATATGAAAATATATTATAAAGCGACATACACTTATAAACTTTATAGAATGTTCATACAGGAACTGGAGAGCTTTGTAACTACTTTGGGAAACATAGCACTTTTAGGCTTGGAATTCTTAAAAGGATTAAGGCATTTTCCTACGACATTCAAATCAATAATGTATCAGGCTTCACGCTTCGGAGTTTCGTCGCTTCCGATTACACTATCAATTGTCGGCATGACATCAATTATTATAGCCATGCAGGTTGCGGGAGAAATGGTAAAGCAGGGAGCCGGAAATTACGTCGGTATGCTGGTTGCAATCCTTATGGTAAGAGAAGAAGGGGTTATTATGGCAGGTTTTGCAATAATTTCCATGATAGGCTCGTCTCTTGCTTCTGAAATTGCAACAATGAAAGTTACCGAGCAAATCGATGCAATAAGGGTTTTAAAAGTTAATCCCGTTCATTATTTGTTTACACCGAGAATTATAGCCGGAACTCTTATGATGCCGCTGGTTGTAATAGTTGCCTCGGTTTTTGGAATCCTGGGCGGAGCAGTTGCTTCTAATCTTGTTTCAGGATTGACTTATAAAGCTTATTTTGATTCTGTCTGGTTTGGTTTATATATGAAAGACTTAAATGTATGTCTTTTAAAGTCTTTAACTTTCGGGTTTGTAATTTCACTTATAAGCTGCTCCTGCGGAATGGAAGCAAAGGACGGTGCAAAAGGAGTCGGTGTTGCAACTACAAAAGCCGTTGTCTGGTCTTTTGTGTCAATAGTTGTATTGGACTTACTGTTTGCAGCAATGTTTTTTTATTAGTACTGTATCCCTCTCCGGGAAGCGTTAGCGGAAGGCGGAGAGGGTAGAATTTCTTAATGAACGTTAGTGAATTTAGAAATTCGGGTGAGGCAAAATAAATTATCACCCATCCCGCCCTTCCCTCACAAGGGAAGGAGGTTAAAAAAAGGAAACAATATGGGAATAGAAGTTAAAAATTTAGTTAAATCATTTGATAAAAAAGTTATACTTGAAGATTTGTCGTTCAAAGTTGACGATGGGAAAATTCTTTCAATAATAGGTTTCAGCGGTTCCGGCAAAAGTACGGTTCTGAAACTTATAAGCGGGCTTATTGAAAAAGATTCCGGCGAGATTATCACCTCCGGCGGAGATATTGCAATGGTGTTCCAGTATTCCGCGCTCTTTGATTCTCTTAATGTCTTTGACAACATATCTTTTGCACTACAGGAAAGAAAAGACTTAAGAGGGAAATATACAAGAAAAGAACTTGAAAAAATTGTTGCAGAAAAACTTGATCTTGTAGGGCTTTCAGGTATTGAAGATAAATATCCTTCAGAACTTTCGGGCGGGATGCAGAAGCGTGTAAGTTTTGCACGTGCTATTGTAACTGAACCTAAAATTATTCTCTATGATGAGCCTACGGCAGGCTTGGATCCTATTTCTTCCACACTTATTGAGGACTATATCGTAAGGCTTAAAAACGAAACAAACGCCGCATCGATTGTAGTCACCCACCAAATGTCCACTATTAGAAGGACTGCTGATTCCGTCTTGATGTTGTATAATGGACATGCAGTGTTTGAAGGAACTCCCGAGGAACTTATGGAACAAAGGACACCGTACACTAAACAATTCGTAACCGCTTCAATCGAAGGTCCGATGAATATGAAGGGGTAAAGATAGGGGTAAGAAAAGTTTAGGAGAGGATAAGTTTAGAAGTTTAGGAGAAATTGAATAAAATCTATTCACTATTCACTGCTCACTATTCACTAACAAAAAGGAAACATAAAAAATGAAAATGTCACCATCATTCAAAGTTGGAATATTAACACTCGTAGCACTGGTAATACTTTTGTTTACGGTCTTATGGATAAAAGGGCGTTCTTTTTCTTCGGCAGAAAGAATTGAAGTCCATTTTAAAGACGTAAACGGTATGAGACCGGGCTCCGGCGTGCAGATGATGGGACTTAGAGTCGGACAGGTAGAAGAAATTACTCCTGTTGTTAACGGCGAATCAAGTTATGTAAAAATGAAATTTGTTATCACGGAACCCGGAATCACTATTCCTAAAGCATCTATGCTTTCTATCCAGCAGTCCGGTTTAATCGGCGAACAGTTCTTGGAAATCACACCGCCGAGAGTCCGATCTGTATATATTCCTGTTGTAAACAAAGATTTATTATCAAATAATACACCGGTTGAGATTAAACTTGATGATAAATATTATGATGTGGGTGTTGTAAAAAAATCCCAGATAATGACTTCAAAACTCGTTCCGGACGAGTTGAGAGACTTTGTTAATACAAGCTATGCGTATAAAGTTGACTATGTCGTTAACCTGCCGGGGCTTATCCTGCCGCATTTTATGACAGGTAAAATTGTAACTGCAGACGGAGTTAAGAAATTAAGAATTGCACCTCTGGACAATACAGCGCTTCCTTATCCTAACCAGACTTCGCCTTATACAATAGTTGAGCCGATGAGAATCGCTGATTTTATGGATTTACAATATAAAGCTGCTGAATCTTTGACAGAGACAAACAGAATCATAAACGAATTGTTAAACGATGCAATGATTGCTGAACTCAAGCAGTCAGTAACTAACTTTAAAGAATTAACGGCTCAGGCAACTTCAACTTTAGCAAAAACCGAAAAACTTGTTGAAACTTCAAGAAATGATATTGATGCAATGCTATGGATGCTTAGCGATGTTTCAAACAACTTTAACAAACTTGCAACAAATATTAACGGTATAATCGGTGACGAGAAATTTAAGCCGATGATGTATGATACAGCTGATGCTATTAATAACCTGTCAAAACAGTTGACACCGATAGTCGGCGCAATTGACGCAGAAGAGTTCGGTGAAGATTTGAATGCGGTTATGAAGAATTTGAACGAAATTTCATCTTCTGTTAACGATATGACAAAAGATGAAAATCTCAAGACCAAGATTGAAACTTCTATTGATAATTTGAATGTTACTATGTGCGAAGTTTCAAACGCTTTAGAAACTATAAACGGAGAAAACGGTGATAAAGAAGGTTTAAAACAAATAGTTGAAGATACTTCGGCTACAGTTGCCAACCTTAAGAAATTCTCCGAAAAATTGAATAAAAGATTCCTGTTGTTCAGGCTTATGTTCTAGGAGAAATTTTATTTTATCGGACAAAAATAAAAAGTTTTGTAAAAATCCCTGTGCAATTACTGTACAGGGATTTTGTTTATTGTAAAATACTCTTTGGGAGATTTTAGTGTTATGATTAATAGTGCAGTAGAGTTTATTAAGAATAAAATTGGCAATTTTAAACCTGAGATTGGAATTATTCTCGGCTCGGGTCTTGGAGAATTGGCAGATGAGTATTGTAAAATTGCGATTCCATACTCTGAAATTCCCGGGTTTGAAACTTCTACAATTTCCGGACATAAAAGCCGGCTTGTTTTTGCGGAAATTAACAGCAAAAACGTAGTTATGATGCAGGGAAGATTTCATTTCTACGAAGGGCATCCGATACAAAAAGTGGTATTTCCTGTAAAAGTTATGAAAAAACTCGGAGTAGAAACTCTTATTGTTACTAATGCCGCAGGCGGAGTTAATCCGGAATTTAAGCCGGCAGATTTGATGATAATAACCGATCACATAAATCACATGGGAGTAAACCCTCTTATCGGCACAAATGATGACAGTATGGGAATGCGTTTTCCTGATATGAGCGAAGTTTATACAAAAAAATACGTAGAACTTGCTGAAAATATCGGTAAAAAACTCGGATTAAATTTGCAAAAAGGCATTTATATAGCATTTACAGGACCATCCTACGAAACACCGGCAGAAGTCAGGATGGCGAGAATTCTGGGCGCTGATGCCGTCGGAATGTCAACCGTTCCGGAAGCCGTTACAGCCTCGTGGGCAGGAATGAAGGTTATAGGACTTAGTTGCATTTGTAATTCAGCAGCCGGTGTTTCTCCGGTTGGGCTTTCGCACGCCGATGTTATAAAAGCAGCCGGTGAAGCTAAGGACAAATTTAAAATGCTTGTCAAAGAAATCATAAAAGAATTGTAATTATCCTCTTAGATATATTTATTTCTCAAACACGCTCCCGACTCTGTCTCCCGCTATCGTTTCGAAACAAATATATCTAAGGGTAACAGAGGTTAATGAATGCGTTTGGATAAATTCTTAAAAGTATCAAGATTAATAAAACGAAGAACAGTTGCAAATACAGTCTCGGAGATGGGGCGGGTTCTTGTAAACGGGACTCCCGCAAAACCTGCCAAGCAATTAAAAGCCGGCGATATTATTGAAATTGAGTATTCAAACAGAGTTGAAAAAGTTGAAGTTTTAATAATCCCGACCGGAAACGTCAGCGTACAGGAAGCCGGAAGTTTGTATAAAGTTATTTCTTAAAGTTATTATTAAATTTCTTCTTCGCCGCCTTCTTCGTCAGTAACAACCGGAGCTGTAACTGACACGCCGAGTGATTCAAGAGCAGCTTTCGCTTTCGGTGCAAGGGCTGTATCTGAAAAATTTTCTAATATTGTTTGATAACACTCAATAGCCTCAGGTTTCATATCTCTTAATTTATAAACATTACCCGCTTTGTAGTACAAAGGCGCAAGTTCTGTAGAAGATGACATGAGCATCTGATTATCAAGCTTTATTTTTATTCCGATTAAGGTTTCATTATCCTGAGGAGAGAGTAAAGCTCTGCCATATATTTTCTGGGTCAATTTATCAATAGAATCAGACATCTCGGTTATGGCTTCTTTTGAAAGCTTAGATGATTTTTTAGCTGCGGATACATCAAGTGAAATTGCAGACAAAAGCAAAAATCCGACTAATATTGATAAAATAATCTTTTTCATGATAACTACCTTTTACTCCCTTTATCCCTTAATATTATACTACAATAAAAAGTTGATTTTTATTATCAGTTAAATGTATGATTGTTTTATGCAAAAACTCATTTATCGTAAATTTATTCTCGGAACGGGCGGAGTTGAGAACAGAAAATATTTAGAAGAAGCTTTAAAAAGGGGATTAGGCGGAGTTATATTTTTTACCCGCGATATAGATTCCCGCGAGCAATTCAAGGATTTGACCGCAAATATTAAATCAAAAGCCCGGGAACCGTTGTTTCTATCTATTGATCAGGAAGGCGGGAGAGTCGAGCGAACGGAAAATATTCATGCCAGATATTTGTCCCCGAAGTTTGCGTATGAAAAAGGTGAAGATTTTTTAAGAATTCAAACAGAAAAAATTGCGCATGAACTTAAAGAATATGGTATAAACCTTAATTTTGCTCCGTGTGCAGATGTTAATACAAATCCTCTTAATCCGATTATAGGTGAAAGAGCTTTTTCAGATAATCCGGAGGTTGTTTCAAAATGCGTAAAAATAGTTTCTGATATTTATCGAGGGAATGGTATAATTCCTTGCTTAAAACACTTCCCCGGACACGGTGATGCCTCTAAAGACAGCCATTTAACTCTTCCTGTGATTGATTTGCCGCTTGGTGAGATGGAAAGAGTCCATATAAAGCCGTTTAAAGACAATATAAATGCAGAAATGATTATGGCGGCACACCTTCACTGCACCTGCTTTGATAACGACCCGATTCCAACCTCTCTAAGTCAAAATGCAATCGGGTATTTGAGAAATGTTTTAAAATACAAAGGTGTTGTGATTACTGATGATATGGTAATGCAGGGCGTTCAGGCGTTTGGCAGCCTGAAAGCGTGTGAGACGGCAATAAGAGCCGGAGTTGATATGTTTATATTCAGAGATGTTAATGCCGGTGTTCTGGATATGATAGATTCTCTTGCCGGAAGGGTTGAAAGTGACGCGGAGTTAAGAAACGCGGTTCTTGAGTCGGATTTAAGAATAGAAAAACTGAAAAAAGAGCGGTTGAAATAAATTTTCTACCGCTCTTTAATCTATAATTATATATTTATTTAAGAAGCTGCAACTTCTGTAGATTCACTTGCCGCAGCAGCTGCTTTTTCGGCATCAAAACATTCTTTGCAAAGTACATCTCTCCCTTGAGTAGGGTTAAAAGGCACTTGTGTTTGTTTTCCGCACTTAGCGCAAACAGCGTCGTGCATTTTCTTTTTACCTCTGTGCATTTGTTTTTTGATTTTTCTGCAGTTTGCACATCTTTTTGGCTTATTTGTTAAACCTTTTTCTGCATAAAATTCCTGCTCACCTGCTGTAAAGACAAATTCAGCTCCGCAGTCCTCACAAATAAGCGTTTCATCTTGGTACATGACTTGATCTCCTAAATATTTAATAACCCAGACGGTTTTAGCGTCATGCACTCATTCTATACTTTTTTTCAGCAAGCGTCAAGTGGTAGGCGCAATAAAAACAAATTATTGCAACAAAACTTATAAATTATTGTCTGGACTAGTTACTGCTAATTGTAGAGCTGTAGGATGTGGTAAATCATAGATTTACCACATCAAAGCATCTAAATCTTACCGGTAGAGCCGAAACCGCCGGCACCGCGTTCTGTTTCGGAAAGCTCTGTTACTACTTCAATCTTTGCCTGCTCGTATTTAGCAATAATCATTTGAGCAATACGTTCATCCGGCTTAATTGTGTATGGTTCATTAGAAAGGTTTACGACAGGAATGCAGACTTCGCCTCTATAGTCCTCGTCGATTGTTCCAACGCAATTAATAAGGCTGATGCCGTGTTTGATTGATAAACCTGAGCGCGGTCTGATTTGGGCTTCGTATCCGTGTTCAAGTTCAATTTTCAGCCCTGTCGGGATTAATTTTCTCTCCAGCGGCTGCAGGGTAATTTCTTCGTCTATTGCAGCACACAAATCCATGCCTGCTGCACCTTCGGTTTTGTATTCAGGCACAAACCTGTTGTGCGGCATTCTAAATATTTTTAATATCATACTTCTCCTCAAAAAATAAAGTTAGGCTGTAATAATAGTTTTACCGTCAATAACCTGTTTAGGGAAAATAGTAAGAGTTTCAATTCCCATGGACTTATCGAGTTTTCTGTCATTTACGGGGTTAGCTTTTTGCGCTTTTTCAACAGCTTCACCGTTTCTATTCATCATAGACATAAAACTGTTTGAATATTTGATAAACATGCTTTTTCTCTGACTGTTTTCATTAAGTGAAACTGATGATACGTTCATAATACTTACCTTCTTTCTACCCTTTTATTGTGCGTCAACGAAAATTTTATGTCAATAAAAATATAAAATTTGTAACAAATTTTTTTTTGTGTTAGTATAGTCATGCGCTGAGAGCGCAGCAAGAAAATTATATATGTCGAAGTGGCAAGGACTCCGTGCAAAACGATTAATTATCGTTTTGAATGGATGGCAGGCGAGTCAGAAGGTTTAGACCTTCGAGCGAGCCGTATACAAGATAAATACCGAGTCCGCCGCAAGGCAGTTGAAAATTAAATAACAAATTTTGTCGAAGTGGCAAGGACTCCGGAGAAACGATTGATTATCGTTTCGAGGGACGGCAGGCGAGTCAGAAGGTTTAGACCTTCGAGCGAGCCGTATACAAGATAAATACCGAGTCCGCCACAAGGCAGTTGAAAATTAAATAATAAATTATGTCGATGTGGCAAGGACTCCGCGAAAAACGATTGAGTATCGTTTTGAGTGGATGGCAGGCGAGTTAGAAGGTATGAACCTTCGTGCGAGCCGTATATAAGATAATACCGAGTCCGCCACAAGGCAGTTGAAAATTAGATAATAAATTATGTCGATGTGGCAAGGACTCCGGAGAAACGATTGATTATCGTTTCGAGGGATGGCAGGCGAGTTAGAAGGTGTGAACCTTCGTGCGAGCCGTATATAAGATAATACCGAGTCCGCCACAAGACAGTTGAAAATTAAATAATAAATTATGTCGATGTGGCGGAATCGGTATACGCGCACGTTTGAGGGGCGTGTGGAGAAATCCTTGGGGGTTCAAGTCCCCCCATCGACATTTAACTTTTTAGAGCCTTCATTATGGGGCTCTATTTTAGTATTCAAGCGACTTTTACGGGTTCCAATTACTGTTATTTTGGTTAAATTCAAAGCACTATTTTTGAGGGCTTGTTTAGCTTTCTCTGAGCGTATTTCAAGGGTTCCAGTCAAGGTTTCAATGTCTACTGAAAATTCTTGTTTTTTGGAGAGTTTCAATTGTCGCAAATGCTCAAATACAGGTCTCAATTTCACTGTCAATTTATTTGCATCTTCATCATAAGTAATACTTTCAATAATAGTATTTAA
>CALUVI010000038.1 GCA_944324185.1 Candidatus Gastranaerophilales bacterium
GGGGAAGTCTGTTATTATTGAAAATACACTTACTTCCGAACAATATTACAGACTATGTTGTCTGGCTGGGACTTTTCATTTTCCTTGCTATTTATAAAGGTAAAGACATTTCCGGTAAAAATTTGCAAAATGAAGAGCTGTAGGAGGGACCTACCACTTTCCTACCTGTACGTTTTAAAAGTGGGTAAGGTCACGCTTTGTCCACACTACAACTGCCTGTCTCCGATATTGTCTAGTAGTCCTGCTTACCAGTGTGCGGTCATTCTGAGGACGTGAGTCCGAAGAATCTCTAAGTAAAGTTGAAGAGATTCTTCACCCCCAAATTGCTATCGGGTTCAGAATGACAGCTAACCTCTATCCACTGCTCACTATTTCATTTATTTTCTCTCCAAATTCACAAACTCTTTTATTAATAGTATAATAAATTCATTATGCAAGTAATTTCAGAACTGATAGAAATTCCGAATAACGGTAATCCCACAACAGAATACATAGAAAACGAGTTAACAAAACGCAACATTAACCCGTTAAGATGGGCAATTGTACATGTTAATGATAAAATATATACAGTTAGTGTTGCTAATTTAAAAGAATAGGATGGGATTTATGAATTCTACACAAATGAAATATGATATTAAGGATATTAATCTTGCCGAACAAGGCAAAAATAATATCGAATGGGCAATGAAAGATATGCCTGTTTTGAAAAAAATCAGAGAAAGATTTTTGAAAGAAAAACCGTTTGCAGGGTTGAAGCTCTCAGCCTGCGTTCACGTTACAAAAGAAACTGCTGCACTTTGCACCGTTATGAAAGACGGCGGAGCTGATGCCGTATTGATTGCATCTAACCCGCTTTCAACTCAGGATGACGTTGCTGCAGCACTTGTGAAATACTGGGATATTCCGGTTTTGGGGTATGCAGGAGAGTCTGTTGAAGTTTATAGAGACCATGTCCGCTCAGCACTTGACCATAATCCGGACATAATTATTGATGACGGCTGCGACCTTGTTGCAACTCTTCACGCAGAAAGACCTGAACTCGCAAGCCATATTATCGGCTCAACAGAAGAAACAACGACTGGTATTATCAGACTTCAAGCGCTTGAAAGACAGAAAGAATTAAAATTTCCGGCACTCGGAGTTAACACAAGTTTGACAAAACACCTTTATGACAACCGTTATGGAACAGGACAAAGTGCAATGGACGGTATTATGAGAGCCGCAAATATTCTTATTGCAGGTAAAACCGTTGTAATCTCCGGTTACGGCTGGTGCGGAAGAGGCTGTGCTTTAAGAGCAAAAGCATTAGGCGCTAATGTTATTGTATGCGAAGTCGACCCGCTAAAAGCTCTTGAAGCTGCTATGGAAGGCTATAGAGTTATGCCGATAGCTGAAGCAGCCAAAGAAGGCGATATTTTCTTAACCGTAACCGGCGACAAGCATGTTGTAGATATTCCGCATATTATGACAATGAAAGACGGAGCTTTCTTATGCAATGCAGGTCACTTTGATCACGAAGTTAATGTTCCTTGCCTGAAAGAATATACTACAGAAATTAAACGTATAAGACCGTTTTTAGATGAATACAAACTTACAAACGGAAAATCCGTGTATGTTCTTGCAGAAGGCAGATTGGTTAATCTTGTTGCTGCAGAAGGTCATCCTGCTTCAGTTATGGATATGAGTTTTGCTAATCAGGCTCTGGGTATTGAATTTCTGGTTAAGAATAAAGGTAAATTAGAAAACAAACTTTATACTCTTCCGGAATCAGTCGATGTTGATATTGCAAAATTGAAACTTGAATCAATGGGAATTGAAATTGATACATTGACACCTGAGCAGGAAGAATATTTAAACAGTTGGAAGTTATAAAATAATAAGGGCGCCTACGGCGCCCTTATTTATGTACTAAAAAAGTGATGACTAATAAGCCATCACTTTTCAATTTTAAATCTTCACCGCAACTAGCAAGCGCTTGTGTTGCCTAAAGAAGCGTGGAATGTTCTGGAAATTACATCATCCTGCTGCTCTTTTGTTAACTTGATGAAGTTTACAGCGTATCCTGAAACTCTAACTGTAAGTTGAGGGTATTTTTCAGGATGAGCCTGAGCGTCAAGCAATGTTTCTCTGTTAAATACGTTTACGTTAAGGTGGTGTCCGCCTTTTTCAACATAACCGTCTAAAAGATTTATTAAGTTTTCTTCTTGTTGAGTAGTCATATTTATATTCCTTTCCAGACAGTGACCAAGTGATCAAGTGATCAGGTGATCAAGTCTTATTGTATTTTATGCTTATAAGTTATCGTATGATCAAGTAACCACTTGGTCACTTGATCACCGATTTCTTGATCACTTTATTGGCATGTTCCTTCGCAGCATCCGCAGTCAAGCTGAATGTCCAAGTCGCCCATAAATACATCGTCCTTACCTAAAGCGTTAGGGATAATAGAGAATGTATTAGAAATACCGTCTTGAGCATCGTTGAACGGAAGTTTAGCAACTGAAGCTAATGAAGCAACTGCACCGTGAGAATCACGACCGTGCATAGGGTTAGCACCGGGAGCCAAAGGAACGCCTGCTTTACGTCCGTCAGGCGTGTTACCTGTTTTCTTACCGTAAACAACATTTGAAGTAATTGTTAAGATTGACATTGTAGGAATAGAATTTCTGTAAGTATAGTGTTTTCTAATCATGTTCATGAATTTCTTAACAATGTTTACTGCAAATTGGTCAACTCTGTCGTCGTTGTTACCATATTTAGGGTAATCACCTTCAACTTCGTAGTCAACTACAATGCCGTCTTCATCACGGATAGTTTTAACTTTTGCATACTTGATTGCAGAAAGTGAGTCAGCAACAACTGAAAGACCTGCAATACCTGTTGCAAAGTATCTCTTAACGTCTCTGTCATGAAGAGCCATTTGAGATCTTTCATAGCAGTATTTGTCGTGCATGTAGTGGATGCAGTTCAATGTGTTAACATAAAGACCTGCTAACCATTCCATCATATCTTCATATCTTGACATAACTTCATCGAAGTCAAGGTATTCAGATGTAATAGGTCTGAATTTAGGACCAACCTGAGTTTTTAATCTTTCGTCAACGCCGCCGTTGATTGCGTATAACAAGCATTTTGCAAGGTTAGCACGAGCGCCGAAGAACTGCATTTCTTTACCTACAACCATTGAAGATACGCAGCAGGCAATTGCATAATCATCACCGTGAGTTACTCTCATCAAATCATCGTTTTCGTATTGAATAGATGAAGTTGTGATAGAAATGTGTGCAGCGTACTGCTTGAAGTTGTGAGGTAATCTCTTAGACCACAATACTGTCATGTTTGGTTCCGGAGCAGTACCGAGGTTTTCAAGAGTGTGAAGGTATCTGAAAGAGTTCTTAGTAACCATATGACGTCCGTCAATACCAACACCGCCGATTGATTCAGTTACCCATGTAGGGTCGCCGGAGAACAATGAATTGTATTCAGGAGTTCTTGCAAACTTAACTAATCTTAACTTCATAATGAAGTGGTCAATCATTTCCTGAGCTTCAGATTCAGTAATAACACCGTTTCTCAAATCTCTTTCAATAAAGATATCCAAGAAAGTAGAAGTTCTGCCCAAGCTCATTGCAGCGCCGTTTTGTTCTTTTACTGCTGATAAGTAACCGAAGTATAACCACTGAATAGCTTCTTTAGCGTTTTTAGCCGGTTGAGAAATGTCGTAGCCATAAATTTGACCGAGTTCTTTCATTTCTTCCAATGCTCTAATTTGTTCAGCTAATTCTTCTTTCAACTGGATCTTATCAGGTGTCATTTCACCGTCAACAGAAGCGTGTTGTTCTTTTTTATCTTCGATTAATCTGTCGATACCGTAAAGAGCAATTCTTCTGTAGTCACCTATAATACGACCTCTGCCGTATGCATCAGGAAGCCCTGTAAGAATAGCAGCGTGTCTTGCAGCTCTCATTTCCGGAGTGTAAACATCAAATACACCCTGGTTGTGAGTTTTTCTGTATTTTGTAAAGATTTCAGTAATTTCAGGATCTACTTCATAGCCGTAAGATTTGCAAGAAGTTTCAGCCATTCTGATACCGCCGAACGGTTGAAGTGATCTTTTAAGAGGTGCATCTGTCTGCAAACCTACGATTTTTTCTAAGCTTTTATCAATATAGCCTGCGCCGTGAGAAGTGATTGTAGAAACAATCTTGGTGTCCATATCAAGAACACCGCCGTTTTCACGTTCTTTTTTGAACAAATCACAGCATTCCTGCCATAATTTTGTTGTAGCTTCTGTAGGACCAGCCAGGAAGCTTGAATCACCATCGTATGGTGTATAGTTTTTCTGGATAAAATCTCTTACGTTGATTTCGCTTTGCCATTTGCCGCCAACGAAATCAGATGTAGAAGATTGTTTTTCTAATGTTAATTCTGACATTTTAATCTCCTTATCCTTTGCCATTCATTAAAATGGCATGCTATTACTATCATTTAATTATTATTATACCCCGTAAATAAAATATGGTACAGTTGTTTTAACAACATTTATTAAGATTTTGTTAAGATATTCAGGGTAGAGAATAAAGAAAGGGGAAAATTAAAATTACTATATACATTTTATCTCATGTTTCGTGCTTGAATTTGTTTTTAAAACGTGTATAATATACACTATGTAGTAAGGAGATATGTATTGATGAATTTCATGAATATTCCGGCTATTAGAAACCAACAACAGGCTTTGATTAAGAGGAATTTTAACGAGATATTAACTCACGAACAGGCACATAAGCGTGCCGGAGGAGCTTTAGCAGGAGCAATTGTTATTGAAAAAAATGCGCAGGGGATTCCGGTTGGCGGACACGTTTCAATAAAGATGCCGACTCTGAATCCTAAAAACCCGCAGCATACTATTGATAACGCTAATACCGTTATCAATTCCGCAATGGCACCATCTGATCCTTCAAAACAGGATTACAGAGTTGCGGCTCAGGCTAAAACCGTTAAAAGACAAGCAATAAATTTACAGAACAAACAAAAGAGGATTGATTATTATGCTTAAAAACTTTTTTATTTTAATATATAATTTGCTAAATCCCCAATTTTGTTATGCTCCGGTAAGAAAATACGATATCTAGTTTTATATAAAAAGTCATCGGTGGGAACGCTGACGCTTTTCCCACCCTACATTTTTGTATTTCTTCCCATCTGCAGCAAAAGCTCTGTCGACGCTTTATTATGTAGATTAATAAGCATATAAAATTAATAGTTTAGTTATTGGTGGGAACGCTGACGCTTTTCCCACCCTACATTTTTGTATTTCTTCCCATCTGCAGCAAAGGCTCTGTTGACGCTTTATTATGTAGATTAATAAGCATATATAAGTTTAAAGCGTAGGGTGGGAAAAGCGTCAGCGTTCCCACCAAAAAATTAATCTTACAGCTTGTTAATGTTATTATTCAATTATGTCTAATTACAAGCGATATTACATCAATAATTATAATTATGTATTTTTAACTGTTGTAACAAACAACAGACAGAATATTTTATTGCAAAATATAGACTTGTTAAAAAAATCTTTTAATTATGCAAAACAAAAATATAATTTTACAATTTTTGCTATTGTAATTTTAGACAACCATTTTCATGTAATTCTTAAAATGGATGATATATCATTATTTTCAAGAATAATATATAGTTTTAAATATTATTTTTCTATACATTTAAACAAAAATTTAAATGTTACAGAGAGTAAAATCAGAAAAGGAGAAAAAGGTGTCTGGCAGCGTAGATTTTATGACCACGTAATCCGTAATGAACACGATTTATACAAACATTTAGATTACATACATTATAACCCCATAAAGCACAAATACACTGACAGCGCTATAGACTATCCGTATTCCAGTTTTAAAAAATTCGTAAAACTAGGAGTATATGAACAAAACTGGTGTAATTTTAATGATAAATATAAAATTAACAGTTTAGATATTGAATAAATAGGGCAGAATCGCTAAATTTTTCCCGTCAATAACTCATGTGCAGGGCGGGGAAAAGTGTCAGCGTTCCTAACAGTAACTTCAATCTTTCAGTTTTTTAACCGCAGATTTGCTTCGTAAATCTCTATGGAATGTTATTGCAAACCTGTGTGCTTCGTCTCTTATTCTCTGGATGAGATATAATGCGTTGGAATCCCTAGGAAGCAGGATTGATTCAGATTGGTGCGGGAGAAACACTTCTTCTTCTCGTTTTGCAAGAGATACAAAATCAATCCCGCCTTCTCCGACTTTTATTCCCATGTCTTCAACTATTTGCATAACACTTGATAACTGACCTTTGCCGCCGTCAATGATTATCAAATCCGGCTTTTCCCACTTTGGCTCGCCGAGACGCGAAAGCCTGCGGGATAAAACTTCTTTCATCGATAAAAAGTCGTCCGGCTTGCCTTCTGTTGAGCGAACTTTAAATTTCCTATAAGCACTTTTTTTCGGAAGTCCGTTTTGGAAAACAACCATTGAAGCAACCGTATTTGTTCCCTGAATATGTGAAATATCGTAGCATTCAATCCTGTTAGGGAAATTGGTAAGATGAAGTTTTTCCGCAAGATAGGAGCCGACTTCGTTAAAATCATCCCTGATTTGAGCCATTTTTTTGATTCTGGCATTTTCAAGAACATTCGCCGCATTTTTTACCGCAAGTTCATACAGCTCTTTGTATTTACTTTTTCCCCCGCCTTTTGCATAATTAATGGTAATCTTTTTGCCGGAAATAACTCTCAGCCAATCTTCGTAAAGCTCTTTGTCCCCGACTTCTTCAAGGTCTTTTGAAATAATTTTATCCGGATATTCAAGCTTCAAGCCGGTATAATAATCTCTAAAGAAAGTTTCAAAATATTCTGTCTTATCAATATTGTCAACAAAATAAGTGAAATCTTTTTTATCAATCAAACGCCCTTCTCTAATCATCAGAATTACAATTGCAAGAATTCCGTCCTCATAGAGAACCGCAATAATATCTTCGTTAAGTTTAGTGTTTTCATAGACAACTTTTTGTCTTTCAAGCGTTTTTTGCAAATCCAAATAGCTGTCGCGCATTTTTGCCGCTTTTTCAAACTGTTCTGACTCTGCATACTTTTGCATCTGGAGTTGGATTTGTTTCAATAATTCCGTCTGTTTGCCGCTCAGGAATAATTCCACCTGATGTATAAGTTTCTGATACTCCTCCGGCGTAACTTTTCCCTGACAGGGTGCAAGACATTTGCCTATGTGATAATACAAACACGGGCGGTTGGAAAACTTGGGCGTTTTGCATTGTTTAAGCGGAAACAGTTTTTTTAAAAACTCTAAAGTCGCATACATTGCGCCGACATCTGTATAAGGTCCGTAAAACCTGCCTTTATCCGGATTAAGATTTTTCTTCCTTACAACCTGAATCCGCGGGAAATCCTCATCAGTTATAAGAAAATACGGATATTTTTTATCGTCTTTCAGTAAAATATTGTATCTTGGTTTGTGCTTCTTGATTAAATGAGATTCAAGAATAAGAGCCTCGACTTCGGAATCCGTTATTATGTATTCAAGTTTTTCGATTTGAGATACAAGGACATTTGTTTTAACGCTGTCATGCTGTTTGTGAAAATAGCTGTAAACACGGCGCTTAAGATTCTTTGCTTTTCCTACATAAATAATCTCGCCGTCTTTATCATAGTATATATAGCATCCCGGCTGCTCCGGTACAAGTTTGATTGTCTCTTTTAAAGTCTCATTCATATAATTTATTATACTTTTTCTGAGCCGAAAATCACAATATAATTTTTTTCGATTTCCTTTTGAAAAGATTTCGGAAGATGGTCGTAGTCAAAGATATCTACCAGTATCGGAATATCACTGTCGTTTATAAGCTCTCTAAGTTCATAAAGGTTTTTACCTGAATCATTGAAACTTTTCACTACAAGATCCAGATCACTGGCTTCGTGGGCTTCACCGTTTATCCTGCTTCCATACGCCCAAATTTCAGCTTTGGGACAATAATTTTCAAAAATATCCGTAAGCATTTTCAGATATGCAGGTTTAAGAAACAGTCTCTCCATTTTCAATTACAGCCCTTAAATTTTTTACATCTCTCAAAAAATCATCAATCAATAATAGAGTTTCTTCCGCAAATGCTCTTCCATAATCATGCGCGGTATTATTTCTGTTATCCCTGTATTTCATCCAGCGTTCCGCTTCTTCATTTGTAATAAGCGAATACTTATATGCATGACGGAATAAATCTTTAAATGTAAGTGTGTCTACAGCTTTTTTGCTTGAAAGATAAGGAACAAGAACTTTTCTCAAAAGTTTTCCGCTTTGTTCCAGCGTCATTTCAAAACCTTTTACCAGAGAATTCCTGTACATTTCATAATCTACAGTCCCCTCATTTGTTTGTTTAATAAGAGTATAAGCTTTTTCCAGAGTTTCAATACATCTTGTTAAATATTCTGTGTTTAGTTCCATAAAATACCTGTAAAATATATATTTATTTTAACATAGAATACCGTATCAAACCAGTATTATGAGAGGAATTTATTTTAAAAAGTTAAAGAGATTCTTCATCCCCGAATTGCTGTCGGGTTCAGAGGGGTAAATGTGTCCAGTTTTGAGTCGAGACTTACCGGCTGGGTGTCTTTGCGCGGCGCTCACGCGCCGCGCAATCCATATTAAATCAGCCCCTCTCCCTAACCCTCTCCCACAAAGGGGCGAGGGGATTTGCGCGTTGTCGCTCGTTTGGCGTGACAAGGATTGAACGACCTTGCTCGTTCCTTCCCTCACGCCATTGTCCTTCCTATTAACGCGCTCCCCTCACCCTTTTGAGAGGGAATGCGCGCTGTCGTCCATAAAACAATATACTTCAGACTTTACCTGACTTTCTATTTAAAAAACGGCTTCAAATACTGACCTGTATATGAGTTTGGATTTTTAGCAACCTCCTGAGGCGTACCGCAGGCAACAATTTCCCCGCCGGCATCACCGCCTTCCGGACCAAGGTCAATAATGTAATCCGCAACTTTGATTAAATCAAGGTTGTGTTCGATTATCAAAATTGTATTTCCGTTATCCGCGAGCTGCTGAATAATTTTAATCAATTTATCCAAATCATGCCAGTGAAGCCCGACTGACGGTTCGTCAAGAAGGTAAAGAGTCTTTCCGGTTGCGCGTTTGTTCAATTCCGATGCAAGTTTAATCCTCTGGGCTTCGCCTCCTGAAAGTGTTGTTGCACTCTGTCCGAGTTTTATATAATCTAAGCCGACATCATTTAAAGTTTTTAATTTATTTGCAATCTGAGGAATGTTTTCAAAAAATTCGTAAGCTTCTTTAACACTCATCTCCAAAACATCCGCAATAGTTTTACCTTTGTATTTAACTTCGAGAGTCTCGTTGTTGTAGCGCTTGCCTTTGCAGACATCACATTTTACGTAAACATCGGATAAGAAATTCATTTCTATTTTTAGAACACCGTCCCCTGAGCAGGCTTCACACCTTCCGCCTTTGACGTTAAAACTGAACCTTCCCGGCTTATACCCCCGCATTTTTGCTTCGTTAGTTTTTGCGTAAAGCTCTCTGATAGGCGTAAACACATCAGTATAAGTTGCCGGATTTGAACGCGGAGTTCTGCCAATCGGAGACTGGTCAATATCTATAATCTTATCTAAATGCTCAAAACCGAGAATTTCATCCACACCCTGCGGTTTTGGTCTGTTTTTTCTGAGTTTATGAACTGCGTATTCATAAATCAATTCCTGCATTAACGTTGATTTACCCGAGCCGGAAACACCTGTCAGAACAACAATTTTACCAAGCGGAATATCTAAATCTATATTTTTTAAATTGTTTTTAAAAGCGTTTCTGATTTGCAGATAATATCCGTTGCCTTCTCTGATTTTTTTCGGAACGGGAATATTATACTCGCCGCTCAAATATTTCCCTGTAATCGAAGCTTTTGCGCTGATAATATCGGCAACGTCGCCTTGAGCAATAATTTCACCGCCGTTAACACCGGCTTTCGGACCGATATCAACGATATGGTCGGCATTTCTTATTGTTTCTTCATCGTGTTCAACTACAATAAGCGAATTACCCATATTTCTAAGTTTCAAAAGTGTCTTAATAAGTCTGTCGTTATCCCTCTGATGCAAACCGATTGAAGGCTCATCCAGAACATACAATACGCCGGAAAGTCCGCTGCCTATCTGGGTTGCAAGACGTATTCTCTGGGCTTCTCCGCCGGAGAGCGTTCCTGAAGTCCGTGCAAGATTCAGGTAATTCAAACCGACGTCACACAAGAATTTCAATCTTGCGCGAATTTCATCCAGAATCTGCTTACCGATTTTCATCTGAAAATCAGAAAGAGTAAGATAAAGTTCGCTCACAAATTCATACGCTTTATCCACCGGCAGGAGACAAAATTCGTAAATATTCAATCCGCGCGGAGCGCCATATCCCCCCTGTACTACGTACGTAGACAATTGGTCGGAACACAAACCGGAATTTGATTGATTATTTAGAACTGCCTTGTGTTCCTCATGGGTTGCAACGCCATGTTTTCTCGCCCCTTGAGGTACTACGTACGTAGACAATTGGTCGGAACACAAATCGGAACTCGATTGATTATTTAGAACTGCCTTGTGTTCCTCATGGGTTGAAGTGCCATGTCCCCCCGCCCCTTGTGGGAGGGGGTTAGGGGGAGGGGTGCTGCCTATGCGTACAGCAAGCGGAAACGGCTTTAGCCTTGCACCGCCGCATTTTTCGCACGGAGTTGTTACCATATATTTTTCAATCTCGGCTTTCCAGTATTCACTGTCAACATTGTAATGCTTCATCAAAAACGGAATTACACCGATAAATTTTTGAAGAGTTGTTCTGTATCTATGGCTCCCAAATTCACGTATCCGCATAGGAATCCGCTCTTCCGAACCGTAAAGAATAATATTCTGATGTTCCTGAGGCATATCTTTGAAAGGAATTTCAAAATCCATATTGTAAGCCGCTTTAACAGCAGATAAAACATCATCATAATAAGAGGTTGAGGACTTGCTCCAGGGGTAAATAGCCCCCTCTTTTATTGATTTACTCTTATCAGGAATAACTAAATCCGGATCTATTTTGAAATCAACTCCGATACCGCCGCACTTGTCGCAGGCGCCATAAGGCGCATTAAAAGAAAATATTCTCGGTGTTAATTCTTCAAAACTCAAATTGCAGTCAGGACAGGCAAGTTTTTCGCTGTAAATGATTTCCTCACCGCCAACTATATCAATTGTAGCGACTCCGTCGGCTTTTTTTAGTGCAATCTGAACGCTGTCCGCAATCCTTGATTTTGCTTCCGGCTTCACTACAACACGGTCGATTACAACAGAAATTGTATGCGCTTTTGTTTTCGCAAGCTTAATTTCATCCTCATCGAGATTATAAATCTCGCCGTCAACTTTTACGCGTACAAAACCTTCCTGTCTCAATTCTTCAAAGAGCGACTGAAATTCACCTTTCTTGCCTTTTGCAATCGGCGCTAAAATTTGAATTTTTGTACCGGTTTCAAGTTTAAGAATACTCGAAACAATTTCATCAATCGTTTGCGGCTTAATCGGTTTCCCGCATTTAGGACAGTAAGGCGTACCGATTCTTGCATAGAGGAGTCTTAAATAATCATAAATTTCCGTAACCGTTCCCACGGTAGAGCGCGGATTGTTGCTTGTAGATTTCTGGTCAATGGAAATAGCAGGCGTAAGCCCGTCAATGTAATCAACATCCGGCTTATCCATCTGTCCCAAAAATTGCCGCGCGTAAGTCGAAAGGCTTTCTATATACCGTCTCTGACCTTCCGCAAAAATAGTATCAAACGCAAGCGAGCTTTTTCCCGAACCGGAAACCCCCGTAAATACAACAAGTTCATTCTTCGGAATTTCCAGTGAAACATTCTTAAGATTATGTTCCCTCGCTCCTTTAATAACGATTTTATCACTCATACCAGAATTATATCACCAATAATTTTATAAGACTAATGTTATTTATCAAACCAAGATTAAACTAAATGCTCAAATTAAAATATTAAATTTTTCTTAATTTTTTACTAAAATTTTAAAATCTATTATATAAATATAATTGTTAAGTAAAAAGGAGGATTATATTATGGCACTAAAACCATTACAGGACAGAATTGTTATCAAAGTTATTGAAGATACAGAACAAACTTCCGGCGGAATATTTATTCCTGACAGCGCAAAAGAAAAACCTCAAAAAGGTGAAGTAGTTGCAGTCGGCGAAGGTAAAGTAAATGACAACGGTGAAAGAGAACCGATGGATGTTAAAGTCGGAGATGTTATTCTTTACGCTAAATACGCAGGTACAGACGTTAAAATGGACGGGGTTGAATACAAGATTCTTTCTATTAAGGATGCGTTAGCGATTGTTGAATAGCTTATTCGTGAATAGTGATTAGTGACTAGTGAATAGATGTTATGAATCATAAAGATCTTGAAGTTTGGAAAAAGTCTATAGAGTTGGTTACAGAAATCTATAAATTGACATCAGAATTTCCAACAGAAGAAAAATTTGGAATTGTAAACCAAATAAGACGAGCCGCAGTTTCTGTCCCTTCAAATATTGCAGAAGGAAGTGCTAGAAGTTCGGATAAAGAAAACCTGAGGTTTTTGGATATGGCTTGTGGCTCACTGGCAGAATTAGAAACACAAATATTAATATCTGAAAATTTAGGTTTTATTAATTCACAAGAGATCACAACAAAAATTGATAATATAGGTAAAATGCTTTCAGGTCTTAAAAGACATTTAAAAAATAAATTATAAATCTCTATTCACTACTCACTATTCACTATTCACTCCACAAAAATTCATCTAAAAATAAAAAAGGAGAAAATAAAAATGGCAAAACGTATAGTATTTGAAGAAGAAGCAAGAAAATCGCTTCTAAAAGGTATTGATGCAGTAGCAGATGCCGTTAAGGTTACATTAGGACCTAAGGGCAGAAATGTTATTTTGCAAAAGAAATTCGGTGCTCCGCAAATCGTTAACGACGGTGTAACTATTGCAAAAGAAATCGAATTACAGGATGGTTTGGAAAATGCAGGCGCTCAGCTTCTTAAAGAAGTTTCATCAAAAACAAACGATGTAGCCGGCGACGGTACAACAACCGCTTCTGTTCTGGCTCAGGCTATCGTAAGAGAAGGCTTGAAGAACCTGACTGCAGGCGCTAATCCGATGTCAATGAAACGCGGTATTGACAAAGCCGTTGATATTGCTATCAACAAAATCAGAGACCTGTCAAAATCAGTAAGCACAAAAGAAGAAATTGCACAGGTTGCAGGAATTTCAGCAGGCAACAACTCTGAAATCGGTGAATTGATTGCAGAAGCAATGGAAAAAGTAGGTCACGACGGTGTTATTACTGTTGAAGAAAGTAAATCTTTCGGTACTAACTTAAAGGTTGTTGAAGGTATGCAGTTCGATAAAGGTTACATTTCACCTTACTTCGTAACCGACCCTGAAAGAATGGAATGCGTTTTAGAAGACGCTTACGTTCTTTGTGTTAACAAGAAAATCAACCTGATTGCAGATTTAGTACCTGTTCTTGAACAGGTTGCACGTGACGGACGTTCATTGTTGTTAATTGCAGAAGATGTTGAAGGCGAAGCTCTTGCAACATTAGTTGTTAACACTATGAGAAAAGTTTTAAGAGCAGTTGCGGTTAAGGCTCCGGGATTCGGCGACAGAAGAAAAGCTATGTTGGAAGATATCGCTATCCTGACAGGCGGTCAAATGTTCACTGAAGAGCTCGGTATCAAGCTGGAAAATATTACAACTGATATGATGGGTCTTGCAAAACGTGTTACCGTAACAAAAGACGAAACTACAATTGTTGTAGGCAACGAAACTAAAGAAGCTGTAGCAGAACGTGTAAGATTAATCAAGAAACAAATTGAAGCTTCTGACAGTGAATACGACAAAGAAAAACTTCAGGAACGTATGGCTAAGCTTTCAGGCGGTGTTGCAGTAATCGAAGTCGGTGCTGCTACAGAAATCGAACTTAAAGAAAGAAAATTGAGAATTGAAGACGCTCTTAACGCAACAAGAGCAGCTAACGAAGAAGGTATCGTACCGGGCGGCGGTGTTGCATTAATCAGAGTACAGCAGGAACTTGAATCAAAACTTAACACTTTGACTTTTGAATCTGATGATGAAAAGAGCGGTTACAAGATTTTGATGGCTGCACTTGATGTACCTTTAAGAGCAATTGCTTCTAACTCAGGCGCTAAAGCCGATGTAGTTGTAGAAAACGTAAGAGCAGAAAAAGATGCATACGGTTATGATGCACTTCTTGACAGATATACAGATATGTTTGCAGCAGGTATCGTAGACCCTGCAAAAGTTACAAGAAGCGCTCTTGAAAACGCCGCATCCGTAGGCTCTATGTTACTTACAACCCAGGCTGCAGTTGTTGAAATTCCGGAAGAAACAAAACCGGATATGTCAGCAATGGCAGGCATGGGCGGCGGAATGGGCATGATGTAATTCCGGATTCCCGAATCGAAAAATTTTAAAAATCGGCGGAAATATGAATGTTTCCGCCGATTTTTATGATATAATCAACTTATGAAAAATATTACAGTTCTATGTCCGGCAAAAATTAATCTTACGCTGGAAGTCGTTAACAAAAGAGAGGACGGGTTTCATAATATCAAAAGTATTATGCAGATGATTGATTTGTATGATACGCTTGAGATTGCCGTGTCTGAAAATCCGGAAAATGAAATTCTTTTGAGCGGAAACAGTGATGAGATTCCGTATAACGAAAAAAATCTTGTATACAAAGCGGCTTTTTTGTTTTTCCAAGAAACCGGAATAAACGGAATAAAAACAGAGATTTATATAGATAAAAAAATCCCCGTATCAGCAGGTCTTGCAGGCGGAAGTACTGATGCCGCCGGAGTAATTTTCGGCTTGAATGAAATCTTTGAAAGACCTTTATCAAAAGAAAAGCTTCATAATATCTGCGCAAGCTTAGGCTCCGATTTGAATGTCTGCCTTGAAGGCGGATGCTTACAGGCAACCTCAAGAGGTGAAAAGATTCAAAAAATAAAATCCGCTTCTTATCCCGTAACAATAATTAAACCTAAAAATCTCGGGATTTCTGCAAAAGAAGCTTATACAAAATACTCTTTAAAAGAGAATAAGCCGAAACTAAATATGACGGAAAAAATGCTTGAAGCTCTTGGTGGGAGAGAAGATATTTCAAAATATTTGTACAATGACCTGGAATACGCGGTTTTTGATGACTACAAAGAATTGCAGAAGATTAAAAGTGTTTATCCGGATTCAATCATGTCCGGCTCCGGCTCGGCGTATTTTCTCCTGAAAGATACGGAAAACCTTCTCGATGATGATTTTCAGGTGATTTCAGGGTTAAGATTTATTAATCACGGAGTCTGTCTAGCTTCGAGGCTTAGTCAGCATTTTATACCCCAGAGTTAGAGCACCCATAATACCCGCGGTTATTCCGCCGTATTTTAAAGCCTTCTTCCACTGAATATTATTTTTTGTGTTCTTGATAACATCAAACAGTTTGTTGTCTTTAAATTCAGGAGTTTTTACAAATTTTTTCGTTTCTTTATCCCACCCGAGTTTAATTGCATTTTTTGTCTTTTGCATCTCAAAATTCATAATCCCTTCCAGAGATTCTTTCAAACTTTTTTTACTTTCTTTAAGGTTGGTTGAATTTACGGCTTCAATAAACGTATCGGCAGAAATTCCTTTGCACTGTTCTTCAATTATTTCTTTGTTTGCTTTTAACAAATTTTTAAAACCTTCCGGAGAATCTGTTTTATCAATCTTTTTCAAAACTTCTTTTAATTGCTTGAAAAACTTTTGAGAAGATTCCGGTCTGTTTTTTAAGTTCTTTTCAAAAACTTCTTTTGCAAAAGTGTCGGAAACAGTTCCGTCTTTTCCTACAGGATGTCTGTTTTTCAGAAAACCGACCGTACCACCGCCTAAAGCCCCAAGAGTCATCATTCCGAATGTTGACGGACCTGATTTCTTCTGAGCCGGATAAGAGGCAGGATATGGAGTATATTCAGGAAAGGCAGCTTCCTGATAAGGATAATTCTGCTGCTGCGGATAAGCTGTCATATAAGGGTTTGGCTGCATTAAATACGGATTTGTCATACAACACTCCTATAATTACTACACTATATATTTATAAAGTTTTACGGAGTGCAAAAATTGCCTTTTCTTAACAAAGCGTTACAAAATATAAGGGATTAATTTTTATTTTTTCCTTTCTTTATTGTATAATCTCCATATACTTTTGAGGAGAAAATTTAATAATGAAAGTAAGCGTAAAAGTGCCGGCAACCTCGGCAAATATGGGTCCGGGATTTGACTGCCTCGGCTTAGCACTACCGATATACAACACAATAACAATAGAAGAAACGGTTCTTCCCGGAACAGGTATTGAAATTAATTTGATGTCAGAAGAAGATGCCATTGATGAAATGAGTTTTGATAATATTCCGCGCGATGAAAATAACATTGTCTACAAAGCTGTAGAAATGCTTTACAATTCCATCGGTCAGGAACCTTCTGAATTAAAAATAAATATTCAGGCTCAGATTCCGATAACAAGAGGTCTGGGAAGTTCTGCCGCAGTTGTTGTGGGCGGTCTGCTTGCCGCAAATAAACTTTTAGGCTCTCCTGCTGATGAAACAGCGCTTCTTTCAATTGCAACAGAAGTTGAAGGTCATCCTGATAATGTAGCGCCTGCAATTCTCGGCGGGTTTGTTATGGCTTCTCAGGAGGATGACGGTTCTGTAATTTACAGAAAATTAAACTGGCCAGAAGAATGGGATATAACTGTTTGTATTCCGGATTTTGAACTTTCTACAAATATTGCACGCTCTGTACTTCCGGAGCAGGTTCCGATGCAGGATGCGATATTTAATGCAAAACATCTTTCCATGCTGGTTCACGCAATTGATACAAAAGACGAAAAACTTATGCGCGTTGCTTTGCAGGATAAATTACACCAGCCGTACAGAGAAAAACTGGTTCCCGGTATGAAGGAAATTATGGAAGCTTTCAGGCATGAAGACGGCGTTTTAGGTTGCGTTCTCTCCGGAGCAGGTCCTTCAATGCTCGTGATTTCATATAAATACGATCTGGATAAAATTAAATCAACTGTCCGCGATATCTGGGAAGGTCAGAGTATTAAAGCAGATATAAAAACTATGAAAATTGAACCTAAAGGCGCTGAGATTCTGGAGTAGTTTTATAAACCAGACTTGACACTTGTAACGTTGCAGGTTATAATATAAATATGATTAAATCTTTTGCTCACAAAGGGCTTGAGAAGTTTTTTCTTACCGGCTCTGTTAAAGGTATTCAGGCGATACATGCAGAAAAACTATCAAGAATATTGTTTGTATTAGACAATCTTACGAGCTTAAAAGATTTGTCATCACCCGCCTATAAGTTACATCCTCTAAAAGGTGATATGTCAGGTTATTGGGCAGTAACAGTTCAGGCAAACTGGCGAATCACTTTCAGATATGATACAGAAACCAACAATGTGTATATTGTTAACTATCAGGATTATCACTAGAAAGGACTAAATTATGCAAATGTTCAATCCGCCGCATCCGGGAAAAATTCTTCTTGAAGACTGGATTAAACCATTAAATTTTACTATTTCCGAATTTGCATTAAGAATAGGTACAAGCCGGAAAAATTTATCAGAAATTGTAAATTGTAAAACATCAATAAGTTCGGAGATGGCATTAAAACTCGCAAAAGCTCTGGGGACCTCCGCAATGTTCTGGATGAATATGCAGACCCAGTATGATTTATGGAAAGCAAGCCAGACGGTTGATTTGTCTAAAGTCGAAGTTATTGCTTTATAGAAATGCTTAAAATAAAACCTAGGCGGCTGAATTTCAGCCGCCTAGGTTTTAATCTTAAAATCCTAACAAAAAACTAACATTTTTTTTCTATCCTGATAATAAAAGGATAGCATTATGAAAAAGAGTACACTGGTTTATGTTACACTGGCAATTATTTTGTTTGCGGGTTATCTTATGCAAATAGGCTCATATCCGCTTCTGGATGTAGATGAAACCCGATATGTAGAAATAGCACGTAACATGATTAAAAATCATGATTTTTTGACATTATATATAAACGGAGATTTTTTCTTTTTTTTTCCGCCTCTTTTTTTCTGGATAGAATGCCTGTTCTTTAAACTAAGCGGCTGTATTAACGAACTTACTGCAAGGCTGCCGGTTATTTTGTTATCTCTGCTGCCATTGGGGTTATTATTCAATCTCTGTAAAAAAGTTAAAAACATCAGATTTGCTTTTATAACCACTGCTGTTTTATTAACAACTCTTGAATACTTGCTGCTGACTAAAATTGCCATTCTGGACAGTGTACTTACAACATTTGTTACAAGTTCGGTTTTGTGTTATTTTTATACATTTTTTACTACAGAAAAGAACAAAAAATATTTTTGGTATGCTGCATATGTATTTATGGGGCTGGCTGTGCTTGCAAAGGGCATTCCCGGATTTGTAATCCCTGCAGGAACTATTCTTATTGCAACATTTATTTTTAAAACTTATAAAGAAACTTTTAAATATTTGCGGCTTGGAATTTTAATATTTTTGCTTATTACACTTCCATGGCATGTAATAATGCTAAAAACCTATCCGGATTTGTTTTTTAGCGAATATATTTATAAGCATCACATTTTGCGGTTTTTAGGCTCAGACGTTATACACAGAAGCCAGCCATGGTATTTTTATCTGCTGACGCTTCTGTGGGGGCTGATGCCGCATATGTTTGTTATTATTCCTAAACTGTTCGGGCGGATAAAGTTTACAAAGCCTGAAATTGTATCAAATTTTTCTAAATTTCAAACATTAAATATTATAGTTATTTTGTTAACCCTGATTTTTTTCAGTGTTTCAAAAACAAAATTAATCACATATATTCTTCCGGTTTATCCGTTTTGTGCAGTAATTATTGCAAAAATCTGGAATGATTTTATCCGGAAAGATAATGTTAAGATCAGATATTCTCTGGTTATTTTAAATTCTTTGTTAATAACAGCCGCTATTATTATTCCATTTATCGCTTCTTATTTTCTGAATCCAGGCGGAAATCTGTATTTTATGCAGCTGGTTCTTGCAATACTTGCGTATTTTTCTACGGTTAGTCTTATTAAAAAGAAAAGGTTTAATATTTTCTTAACTCAAATGCTTCTTGTATCTGCACTCTTCGGATTTACAACCCCGCTCGGGTACAAATTAGACTATACGTTCGGACAAAATGACCTGATAAAATTTGCTGAATATGCAAAAGAAAATAATTATACAATTTCCACATACAAAACAGGAAAACGATACAGCCTTTTGTATTATTCCGAACTTCCGGAGATAAATTTTTATAAAGAGGATAATCCTGAATGGCTGAGGCAGGAGCTTTGCAGAAAAAATAATATAGTTATTATAAGAAATAAAGATATCAAAGATTTACCTGTAAAAATAAAGGAACAGGGGAAAAAATATTCAATCATAGAGAAATTGTAAAAACAGTTCCCGTATCCGGAATACTTTCAACCTCAACTGTACCGTTATGTAATTCTATGATATTTTTAACAATTGCAAGTCCAAGCCCTGTTCCGCCGCTCTTCCGGCTTCTGGCTTTATCTACACGATAAAATTTCTCAAATATTTTTCCTAAATGCTCAGGAGCAATTCCGACTCCATAATCCCTGACTTTTATCTCCGGCTTATCCTGTTTTTTATCAACTATAACATCAATCTTTTCTCCGCCCGAGTATCTTATTGCATTGGATAAAAGATTCGCCAGTGCTGTAGACAACAGTTCTTCATTTCCGGTAATTTCAATATTTGCATTTTGAATAAAATTTATGTTAGGAAACTGATATAAGAAAATGCTGATAGTTTTTTCAACCATATTATTCAGATTAAATCGAGTGAAATGTTTTTGTTCATCATTTTTTGCACTTTCAATTTCAGAAAGAGAAAGGATATCATTTACCAGTTTGTTTATGGAATTTGTCTGAAATTTTATAATTTCAAAACATTCCTGATTATCTGACTGAGAATTTTGATTATTCTCAATAAGCTCTATTGCGGAGTTTATCGCAGTAATCGGGGTTTTTATTTCATGAGTAATATTCTGCAAAAAATTAGATTTATACTCCTCAAGCTGCTTCAACCTGTAGATTTGATTTTTAAGCCGCAAGGTCATTTTTTTTACAGAGATGGAAAGTTCTTCCAGCAGCTCAAGATTCGAAACATCTATCGGTGTATCCAAATCCCCGTTTGCAATTTTAATAACACTGTTTTCAAAACGATTAAATGTTGTTTTTGTTTTATACAACACTTCCAGTAAACTTAAGAGCAGCAAAAATACGCATATACCGAAGAATATCATTAAGACCGCCTGCCCTTTTATAATAGTACTCATTAAATCAGCCTCTGAGATTGTAACTTCCAGATAATATAAATCTCCGTCTTTTGTTTTTAGCTCCTTAACCTTAGAAATTTGCTGGTCTTTTATGGAATGCTTGTATAAGTGCCATTTGCTGTGGGTAGTGTTAAGAATATGGCTATCATCTGCCAGAGGTGATGTTGTGTCCGCTCTGGAGGTCATAATTAATTTTTTGCGGCTGTTAAAAATCCGGATTGCGATATCTTCATTTTCAAAATCTTTTGCATACAGATTTAAAGAATTATAGTCTCCTGTATTTAAATAAGGCAGAACCGCCCATTCTATTTGTTTTGTAAAAACCTGTAATTCCTCTATTTCTTCATCCATATAAGAACTGTTAAATTGAATAATATTTAAAAAAGAGATGAAGAAAAATATAAGAATAATTATTAATGAGTAAAGTAATCTTGAAAGCCAGTATCTGTCACGCTTTTTCATATCTATTCCTCTTTTAACCTGTATCCGGCACCTCTGATTGTTTCAATATCTTTTCCGGAATCTCCTAATTTTCTTCTGAGATTCACAATTTGAACATCAATAGCGCGTTCTGAGATTTCAAACCCCTCATCTCCCCGCAAATTTTGTAAGAGAGTTGAGCGGGAAAATACAATACCGATATTCGACATTAACGTATACAGAATTTTAAATTCAAACCTTGTTAAATTTATTATTTTTTCATTTATTTTTACAGTCTTCTTTTCATTATCAAGAATAATATTTTTATATTTCTTGCTGGAATAATTTACCCCGCAGTTTTCTAAATGAGCTTTTATTCTGGCGAGTAGAACTTTATTGCTGAACGGCTTGGAAATATAATCTATTGCACCATTTTCAAAGCCTGCAAGAATATCTTCTTCCATTTTTCTGGCAGTCAGCATTATAACCTGAATCGATTGTAAATCTGAATCCTGTTTTATTATTTTACATAATTCAAACCCGTCAATTTCAGGCAGCATAACGTCCAGCAAAACCAGATCAGGCTTATTCGTTTTTATAATATCCAGAGCCTCTTTTCCGTCATATGCTTTCCGGATTCTGTAATACCCGCCTGAAATCAAAACTAATTCTATAAGCCTGTTTATTTGCGGTTCATCTTCAATAATTAAAATCTTTGCATCTGTATATTTTGACAAATTCGTTAAAACCCCTGCCGGTTATATTATCACAAAAATTACTAATATAAAATAGAGGCGGCGCTGATGTATCAGCGCCGCCTCTAAACTTTTTCAATAGTTATTTCTGAATATCTTTTACGCTGAGAGCGATTCTGTGTTCTTTCGGAGTGAATTTTTTGATTAATACATCAACTTCAGAACCTACTTTGAACATGTTGAACGGATTAACGTTCTCGTCAGACATTTCAGATACCGGAAGAAGAGCTTCAACTCCAGGGAAGATATTAATGAAAGCACCGAATGTTGTTACTTTATTAACAGTTCCTTTAACGATTTGCCCTTCTTCAAACTGACCTTCAATTTGCTGCCAAGGGTTTTCGCCCATTCTCTTCAAAGATAAAGAAATTCTCTTTAATTCGTGGTCGATTTTGATAATTTTAACTTCGATAGTATCTCCGAGAGTCAAAACATCAGACGGGTGTTTAATTCTCTGCCATGAAATTTCAGAGATTGGAAGAAGTCCGTCGATGCCGTTAATGTCAACGAAAGCACCGAAGTCTGTAATTCTTACAACATTACCTTTTACAACCTGATCTTCTTCAAGTGAAGAAAGAACGTTGTCTACAACCTGATCTCTTTGTTCTGCAACAGCCTGTCTTTGAGAAAGAATAAGTTTGTTTTTCTTAGGGTCAGCTTCAAGAACTTTAACTTCAATTTTCTGGTCGATAAGACCGTCGAACGGAGTGCCTGTTCTTAATTGAGATGACGGGATGAAGCCTTTAAGGTCTGCAACGTCAACCAGTACACCGCCCTTAACAGTTGAAACAACTTTAGCAAGAATTGTATCACCCTGAATTTTAGCGTCATTTAACTGCGCCCATGCCTGAGCAAATGCGATTCTCTTAAGTGATAACTGCATAGGGTCGTCATTGTTTTCTTCTTTTAATACATAGAACTCTCTTGTATCACCGATTTCTAATTCTTCTGCATCGCTTGAAAGTTCTCTGTTTGATAAGAAAGCTTCCATTTTTGCGCCTTTAACGCTAACGAGATAACCTTCTGATTCTTTTTTAATTACTGTACCTTCAACGATATCTGCAACACTGTTTGTTTTAGCAAAACTTTCTTCAAGCAGCATTTCAAATTCATCGCGCACTTCAGTTGCTGTCATAATTATTTCCTCCTTTTATTTTATCTATGACTTTATCTATTATTGACTGCGGTGTGGAAGCTCCGGCTGTAATGCCGATAGAGTCCGCCCCTTCTAATGAATTTATATCTAATTCAGTATCATTTTCTATATGGATAGTTTTTGTATAATCTTTTAAAATTTCCGCAAGATGTGATGTGTTTGCGCTTTTTCTTGAACCTACAACAATCATAACATCTGATTCTTTAGCAAGCTCTTTGGCTTCTTTTTGCCTCATAGCCGTTGACTGGCAGATTGTGTTGTATATTAAAACCTCTTTTGCAACGGTATTCAAAAAATTAACAATAAGATTAAGTGATGAGACCATTTGCGTGGTTTGAACAACGACTCCGACTTTTTTGTGTGATTTAATTTCAGCCTCATAAGGCGCAAGTTCTTCTATTGTTGTAGCAACAACGACTTTGTCAGAATACAATTCGGCATTAGCTTTAATTGCCATAACTTCCGGATGGTTAGGTTTCCCGACAATTACAACAAAGTAGTCATTTCGGGCAAGCTCAACCGCGCGCTGCTGAACCTTTTTTACGTCAGGGCAGGTTAAATCGACGAGTTCCAGACCGGCATTTTTAATTTTTTCAAAGATTTCCGGTGTTGCGCCGTGGCTTCTTATAATACAAATTCCGTTTCCCTTTGACGGAACTTCGTAAATAGTTTTAATCCCCATTTTTTCAAGTTCATTGATAACATCCGTGTTATGGATTAATTCTCCGAGGATGTAAATATTTTTATCGGGATTTTCTTTTTTTAACTTAATTGCGGTTTCTACTGCGCGTTTTACACCGTAACAGAATCCTGCAAATTTGGCTAGTTTTATATCCGGATTACTCAAATAATTTGTAATTCACTTTCTAAAAGAACTAGAGGTTTCCCTCAGTACCAATATTAAACTATAAAAAAAAAGTAAAGTAAAGTTCACATTTATGATAAAATTATTTTATTCAGAAGGGACAAAATTAAAAA
>CALUVI010000039.1 GCA_944324185.1 Candidatus Gastranaerophilales bacterium
ACATATCTTCCAGAATTTTCTTTAAGGCACTTTTTTGTTCTTCTATTTTTGCTTCAATATTTTTAATTTCATCTTGTTTTAATGAAATTTTGAGCTCAAAATCTTTAATTTTTCCTTTTTGGTTTTCAATACCGTTTTTATTATTTTCAATTGTTTTTAGATTATCTTGAATCTGTTTATCCGCATACGCGATTGAAGAATTTTTTCTTGAGATAGAACCTTTTATTTCTTCTGCCTTTTGTTTCAATTCAAGCTGGTGCCCTTCTCCCTTTTCTGTAATGGTTTTGGAGATTTCATCATACTTTTCTTTTATCAGCTTTAATCTTTCGTCAAGGTCTTTTGATTTTAATTCTTCTTCTTTTTTTCTTTTTGTAAATTCCAGAATATTTTCATGTGCTTTTTCAATATTCTTTTTTAAATCAAAGAATTTTACTGTGTTAACCTGGCTTTCAAGTCCGTTTTTTTCGTCTTTTAATTTTTGATACTTAAGGGCAACTTCTTTTTCTTCTTTCAATTGTTCTAATCTTACATTGACTTCATTTAATATAAGTGTGGAGTTAACGACCCTTTTTTCGACAGTCTCCAGCTCTCCGGTTGCTTGTTCTATTCTTCTGTCAAAATCAGCAACACCGGCTATTTCATCAATAATTTTACGTCTTTCATTGGGTGTGCAGTTTGTAATACTCATTACATCACCCTGCATCATAACATTATAACTATTAGGTGTTATATTGTATTTTTCAAGCTTTGCGTGGATATCAGATAAAGTTGCAATTTTATCGTCCAAATAATAAATACTGTTAAATCCCTGTGAAGATTTTCTTATTCTTCTGGCAACAGAAAAATCCCCTTCTTCTGTTTCACCAAAAGTAACCTTTACATAAGCTTCATTTCGTTTATTATATGTTGAAATCAACTGAAATAGCTTTTCTGCTCTTAAAGTTCTGCTGGTAGAGAGTCCCAGTGCAAATAGAATGCTGTCAATAATGTTACTTTTCCCGGAACCGTTTGGACCGGAAATAGTCGTGAAACCTTTCAGCATTGGGATATCGACTTTATTGGCAAACGACTTAAAGTTATCAACTTCGAGTTGTTTAATATACATTTTATCCTCTTTTCCCCTTCAATATTATATTACACACTAAAAAACCAGTTGTGTCAATCTGTTAAGAAACTAATAGAAAGGAACATTCTTATAATCCTCCCTCCTTACTGGAAGGGAGGATTTTTTCCCCTGATATGAATCCAAAGGGATTGGTACAAGCCGGCTGTAGAATTTGTATTCATTGTAGCTTTTAGGAAGCGGATTCCAGTATCTGAATATAATCACCCCTCCACTGCTTAACTTCCTAACAAGCATATCTGCATTTTCTATAGACGGTGCAAGATACGGGTAGCAAAACGGTACAGCTTCTTTAGGAATATCAATATTTAATAAATTACTCTTGCCATAAATTTTATGATATCTCTCAAAAATCTCACGCCTGTTCTTATCTGGAATAATATCCCAATGCTCATTTCCATAAAAAAGATACGCTTCTTTGCAGTCAGGTATGAACTTCTTTTTTGAATTGATGCTTGCAAACCCTCTCGGTTGGGCGTAAAACGCATGAGCATTATCAACAATAAGTCTATCATACTTTTCAATAAGTATATCAATATTCTTATCGCATATTCCAAAATAGTTTGGATATAATATATAACTTTTCCCCGGCAGGTTTCCCTCCGGCATAAAGTGATTATCAATGTGGTAAAATATCGGCCTGCACTCTTCTGCAAACACTGCATGTCTTATCACACTGCATAAGTAATACGGAATATAAATCTCCTTGATTTTATATTCACGAATTAAATACCTTAAAGCATTTCTTGCCAAATCGAATTTTAACATAATCTGGATTATAAAAAGGGGATTTTCTTTTGAAAAAAGAAAATCCCCTTTTATTATTTTTATTAACCTACTTGTTTAACTGGCTCATAACTTCATCAGCAAAGTTATCAGCTCTTTTTTCAAGACCTTCGCCAAGAACGTATCTGTCAAATCTAACAATATTAAATTTGCCTTCGATTAACTGTTCAATAGTTTGGTCCGGATTTTTAACGAATGGTTGTTCAATAAGGCATCTGTGAGCCATTAATTTGTTTACTCTGCCTTCAACAATCTTAGCTCTGATTTGTTCAGGTTTCTTAGCCAAGTCTTCTTTACCCATTTCAATTCTTGTTTCTTCTTCGATTACAGAAGCAGGAATGTCTTTTCTTGAAACGAATTCCGGAGCAGAAGAAGCTATATGTAAGCAAATATCTTTTGCAAGAGCTTCATCTTTTGCGTCAGTCTGAAGCAATACACCGATTTTGCCGTTGTGAATGTAAGTAGCAAGGTTGCCTTCATATCTTACAAATCTTCTTACGGTTATCTTTTCACCGATAGAAGCGATTTTTTCTTTGATAACATCAGAAACCAATTTACCGCATTTAGGGCAGGTTGTTGCAAGAAGAGCGTCAACATCAGCAGGATTAGATTCTGCAACTAATTGAGCCAAGCCGTTAGTTAATTCGATGAATTCAGCATTCTTAGCAACGAAGTCTGTTTCGCAGTTAACTTCAATCATTGCACCTGCAGAATCTGAAACGTAAGAGCCGATTCTGCCTTCTGCAGCGATTCTTCCCATTTTCTTGTCAGCAGAAGCAATACCTTTTTGGCGTAAAACTTCCATAGCTTTTTCCATATCACCGTCTACTTCAACAAGAGCTTTTTTAGCATCCATCATGCCGGCGCCTGTTTTGTCACGGAGTTCTTTTACCATAGTAGCTGTAATATTCATTTTAATTCTCCTTCTTTTGAATGAGTGAGGAGTGAATAGTGAATAGTGAATAGATTTTATCTAATCACTATTCAATAAAACACAACTCAGGTTTTCAAATTACGTGATTGGGAAACAGCTCTATTCACTATTCACCAATCACTATTCACTAACATACTACACAGTTGCAGGTTCTTCAACGCCGGCATCAGCAGCTGTAACAGCTTCGATTTTGCCTTTAGAGTTAGCGTTGTTTTCCTTTAACTGTTTGCCTTCAATAACTGCATCTGCTAATTTTGAAGTAATTAATTTGATAGAACGGATAGCGTCATCATTACCAGGAATGATGTAGTTGATTCCGTCCGGATCAGCATTTGTATCTGCTAAGCAGATAACAGGAATATTTAATTTGTTAGCTTCTTTTATAGCAATATCTTCTTTCGCCTGATCAATAACAAAGATAATGTCTGGAAGTCCTCTCATTTCTTTGATACCGCCTAAAGTTTTGCTCAATTTTGAAAGCTGTCTGTTTAATTGAGCCTGTTCTTTTTTAGGTAATTTTTCAGCGTGACCTGAAGAAATGAAATCTTCTAATTCTCTGAGTTTGTTAACTCTGCCTCTGATTGTCTCAAAGTTAGTTAACATACCGCCGAGCCATCTTCTGTTAATATAATAAGCGCCGGAACGTGCTGCTTCTTCTGCAACAACTTCAGCAGCCTGCTTTTTGGTACCTACAAAAAGTACGTTTCTGCCTTTTGCAGCGTATTCTCTGACTGCGTCATAAGCAGCGTCAAGAAGGTCGGTAGTTTTTCTTAAATCAAGAATATAAATACCGTTTCTTGCACCGTAGATATACGGTTTCATTTTAGGGTTCCAGTGTTGTGTCTGGTGTCCGAAGTGAACGCCTGCTTCTAAAAGTTCAATAAGTGATGCTGTTGACATCTTTTGTCTCCTTTGTTTTTTAACTTCTTTTACTACGGGCTGTATTCTTCCATCTATAGTGATAGTAAAATTAAAAATATAATTAAGCTATTTACAGACTAGGGTTATACCTATCGAATCATACAACCAATAAAATAGTATTATAAACATGTTTTTCAGACAAGTATTCTCTTTACAACTGTTACATTCGTATTCATAAATGATATTTACCTAACAATCATTTACAATTTATTGAAATACTTTTTTATCAATGATAGTATAAATTATGAAGAGAATTAGAGGAGTAATTTATGGTCTGTTTAACAACAAACAAAATCGATACTAAACTTGTATCAGAAGCACTGAAAGTATTAGGAAAAGATAATTTTGCACTTATTATTCACGGAAGCAGTTTCCCGTCAAAAGCCGGGGAAGATACAGGATTTGGTACTTTTAATTCAGAAGCCGGGCACGAATTGATTGACTATGCGCACGGAATATTTAATGCACTGCAGCTGGGTCCTGCAGGAAAAACAAAGAGTTCTGACTCGTCTCCTTATACAGGAACAATTTTTTCCGGCAATCCTTTGTTTATAGATTTGAAACAGTTAACAGAAAAGAAATGGGATAACATTCTGTCTCAGGAAACTTTTGAAAAAGTTGTTGCGGGAAATCCTAATCAAAATCAGGGAAAAACGGCTTATTCTTATATTATGAGAGCTCAAAACGACGCTTTAAAAGAAGCCTGGGGCAATTTTAAGGAAATTCACGGCGGTCTTTTCGGCTCCCCGATTAAGAAAGATTTTGACAAGTTTAAGAAAGAAAACAGTTTCTGGCTTGATAATGACTCTTTGTATGAAGCGCTTTCTTTAGAAAATGATAATGACTTCTGGTATACATGGAAAAACGAAACAGATAAAAAGCTAATGAATCCGAAGTCGGAAGAAGAAAAGAAAGCTTATGCGCAGAGAATAGAAGAAATCAGAGATAAATACTCTGATGAGATAGAATTCTACAAGTTCTGCCAGTTTGTTTTAGAAAAACAGAATGAAGAGACAAAGAAATACGCATTATCAAAAGGTATCAAAATGATAGCAGATCGTCAGGTAGCGTTCTCAGACAGAGACGCATGGGCGTATCAGTCATTATTCTTAGAAGGCTGGTATCTGGGCTGCCCTCCGGATTATTTCTCAAAAGATGGTCAGGCCTGGGGATTCCCTGTAATGGATCCTGATAAAATGTTCAACGCTGACGGTTCTTTAGGCGAAGGCGGCATTTTGATGAAGAATCTTTACAAAAAAATGTTCAAAGAAAATCCGGGCGGTGTCAGAATTGATCACATTGTTGGTTTAATCGATCCTTGGGTATACAAAGTCGGTAAAAAACCTATGTGCGAAGAAGGCGCGGGAAGATTGTATTCATCACCGGAGCATCCGGAGCTTTCAAGATACGCTATTGCAAAAATTGAAGATTTGGATACAACTCTTGAAGCTGACAAAGAAAAAAGAGTTAAAACTTTATCAGAAGAACAGATAAAGCTTTACGGAAGGTTAATTGAAAAAATTGTCATTGCTGCCGCTAAAGAATGCGGTCTTGATAAGAATGCAATTGTATGTGAAGATTTGGGAACGCTTACAAATCCTGTTGATGCGGTTATGAAAAAATACGGGCTTCAGGGTATGAGACTTACACAGTTTGTAGTTCCGGAAAAGCCCGAGCATCCTTACAGATGCAAAAATATTACGGAAAATGTCTGGACAATGGTCGGCACTCACGATAATAATCCTATTGAAATGTGGGCTGAAAGTATGATAAATACGCATGAGGGTTATTTGCATGCAAAAAATCTTGTGGAAGATTTGTTTGCGGAAGCCGATAATAAGGATGATATTATCGTAAGACTCACACAGGATAAAGAATATTTGACTTTTGTTAAAATAACAGAAATTTTTGCGTCAAAAGCAAGAAATATACAAATGTTCTTTACTGATTTCTTCAGAATTCATGACGTTTATAACAGACCGGGAACTTCCGGTGATCAGAATTGGTCACTCAGACTTCCTAATAATTACAAAGAGCTTACACCGATTGATTTACATGCAATTTTGAAAGCTGCAATTATTGCAAGGGGTAAAGAGTTCGCGTCAAAACACGCAAGTTTGATTGAAAAATTGTCATAGATAACGTTTTTTTAGAATGCCGCCGGTATTTATACCGGCGGCATTCTATTTGCAGAAAGTTATATCGGACAGACGAAATGTAACGGTGTTAGCGCGGGCAAAAGGAGTGTGTACGGATTTAGATTAGTTCATGTTTACGGAATTTTTGTTTTTTGTTAATATAAAAACAGGAGGGGCAAAAAATGAGTATTAATCAGTCAATTAAGCCGGCTACGGCAGAGGTAAGAGAACATTTGATGATTGGCGGGTGTGATACGGTTGAACTTGCAAAAAAGTACGGCACTCCTCTGTACGTTATTGACGAAGTGACTTTGCGCGGTATTTGCAGGGAATATAAAGCCGCATTTAAGGATTACAAAAATATAAGAATGATGTACGCTTCAAAAGCCCTCTGTACTTCTGCTATAGTAAGAATCCTGGACGAAGAAGGCTTTGGATTTGATACTGTTTCCGCCGGAGAAATTTATACTGTTTTCAAAGCCGGCATCAATATGTCTCACGTCCTTTTTAACGGAAACAACAAGTCCGTATCAGAAATTAATCTGGCGCTCGATTGCAAGGTCGGAAGATTTTCCGTTGATAATTTTTATGAAGCTGAATTGTTAAACCGCCTTGCCGGAGAAAAAGGTGTAAAAATTGATGTACTTTTGAGAATTACTCCAGGGATTGAATGCCATACGCACGACTATATTCAAACCGGACAGGTTGATTCAAAGTTTGGCTTTGACCTCTCGCAGGTTGATGAAATTGTAACCCTTATAACTCAAAACTATAAGAGCCTGAACTTAAAAGGACTTCACGCACATATCGGCTCTCAGATTTTTGAACTCAAGTCATACTACGATGAAGTTGATATTCTTGTAAAAGAGATTGCAAGGATAAACAATAAATTTGCTCTTAAGCTTGACGAGATGAATATTGGCGGCGGCTTAGGCGTCAAATATACTGATAATGACACTCCTCCGTCTGTAACGGAGCTTGCAGAATCAATAACGGAGGCTATGCACAAATACGGGGTTGATATTCCTACGATTTATATTGAGCCGGGAAGAAGTATTGTATCAACTTCAGGTGTAACCTTGTATACCGTAGGAAGTTCAAAACAGGTTCCGAACGGAAGAAAGTACGTTGCTGTAGACGGCGGGATGGCTGATAATCCGCGTCCAAGTATGTATCAGGCTGAATATTTTGCAGAAGCTGCCAATAAACCGCTTGCGGAAAAGAAAGAAACAGTTACAATTGCCGGCAGATATTGTGAAAGCGGCGATATATTGATTAATGAAATAACTCTTCCGGAGCTTGAAGCCGGAGACGTCCTCTGTGTATATAATACAGGAGCTTATAATTATTCTATGGCATCCAATTATAACCGCGTAGAAAAACCGGCTATGGTACTTGTAAATAATTCACATTCTGATATTATAGTATATAGAGAGACGTTGGATGATCTCATTTCACATGATAACATTCCCGATAGGTTGAGTAAAAAATGATTGATGCGCTATTTTCTTTAATTCAGGATATTATAAGTCCTCTTCAATGGTCTTTGAATTGGATTAATATACTTGAAATTGCGCTTATTGCAGTAATTCTGCTGATTTTTTACCAAAAATTTATCAGAAATACACAGTCTGAAAAACTTGTAAAGGGTCTGTTTTTCCTCGTATTTGCGTGGATTTTTAGCGAAATCCTTATTCTGATTGATTTAAGGATATTAGGTGTTTTCTTAAAATCTCTTGTAACACTAATTGCTTTGAGTCTGATTGTTATTTTTCAGCCGGAACTCAGAAGGCTTCTCGGGTATCTGGGACAGCCCGGATTTATAAGAAAAGCTCTCTTTTCTTCAAATTCTAATGCCGACGATAATAATGAAGTCGATATTATAAAAGAAATTATAGAAGCCGTTAAATATATGACAAAGACTAAAACCGGAGCTTTAATTGTTTTTCAGAAACAGATGAGTACCGGAATATATTCGGATGTCGGTACAAAAATAGATGCAATGATATCTACAGAACTTATTTTGACTATATTCCATCCGAATACACCGCTTCACGACGGAGCAATGGTAATTGAAAATAACAGAATCCACTCGGCAGGAGTTTTACTTCCGCTTACAGAGGATCCGAAACTCAGTTGGAAGTACGGTACGCGCCATAGAGCGGCTATCGGGATGTCTGAAGTTTCAGACGCTGCCTGTCTTGTTGTGTCGGAAGAAACAGGGGATGTTTCTGTTACAATGGACGGTATTTTGAAAAAATATGAAGACCTGATGACTTTAAAGACCGATTTAGAGTCTATTCTCGGGATTAAACCGAAAGATGACGGGCAGGAAAAGCACAGGAATATTTTTGAAATATTGAGAGGAAAAAACAAATAAATGTTATTTAGTAAAAAGCACCCTCCTGAACAAATCAAGAAAACTAAACTTGATATTGTAAAAGAAATTATTGTAAAAGCGTTTTTTCTAACGCTCGGGGCTTTTATATTTGCTGTAGGCTTAGAAATGTTTCTTCTGCCGAACAAAATCATTGACGGCGGCGTTGTCGGTGTCTCAATGATGATAGCTTATATTACAAAGCTTAATTTAGGTACATTAATATTTTGTATAAATATTCCGTTTATTCTTGTTGCTCTCAGAAATCTCGGGAAAAAATTTGTAATTCAGACTTTTTACGCGACTGCAATGCTTGCTGTTGCAACTAATATTCTGCACGGAAAGCAGGCAACTGAAGATTTACTCCTTGCAACGGTTTTCGGCGGAATAATATTAGGGCTGGGAGTCGGGCTTATTTTAAGAAACAATGCTTCTTTAGACGGAACAGAGATGGTCTCTATTACTCTTTCCAAGAAACTTAAGATAATATCAGTAGGTGAACTTTTGATGTGCATAAACCTCTTTGTATATATGGGCGCAGGATTTCTTTACGGATGGGATAGAGCATTATATTCGATTTTAACTTATTATATAGCATCAAAAGTTATTGACTCTGTTCTTGAAGGTTTGGATAAAGCTAAATCTGTAAGAATTATTTCCGATTACTATAGAGAAATCGGGAATGCGATTATGAAAGATCTGGATGTCAGTGTTACATATATGAAAGCAATGGGCGGATATTCAAGGCAGGAAAAGATTCAAACATATTGCGTAGTTAACAAATTTGAAATGCCGAGACTGAAAGAACTTGTACATACAATTGACCCGAGAGCTTTTCTTGTTACTGAAGATGTGCACGAAGTTGAAGGTGTAAGAGTCAAAAAACGCAGTCATTAAGATTCAAGACTGGACATACGTTCTAAATTATTATAAAATTTAAATATTAAGAGAGGATTTTAAATGCCAAATAAAGATATGATACCAGTAGAAGTAATTATTTTAACAGATACCGATGATATAAAAGGTACTGTTTATGTTTCATCTGCAGTTGCTGCTAACAGACAGCTTACGGAACTTTTAAACGACAAAGACAGAAGATTTCTGGCTGTCGTTAACGTAGAAATTTATGCAAAGAATTCCAATCAGCCGCCAAAACGGTACGAATTTTTGGAGGTTCATATGGATTCAATAAGAATGGTTCATCCGACATCTCAGGCATTGTTTAGAGAATCTCCAAAGACTCAGGAAGATATCGCGAGATTCAGAGAACTGAGAGCCAAGTTGAATCAGACAAAACCGTTTTAATTAGTAAAAAAGATCTCAAAACTTTTGAGGTCTTTTTTATTTGTAAATTTTTGTAAAATTTTTATTAAAAACCCTAAAGATTTCAGAATTTATGCCGTTAAATACAGTGAAAACAAAGGAGGTTTGTATGACCGACGGCATTGATATAAATATTTTAACAGGCAAGGCAAAGGACATAGCCTTAAATATAGATGCTCAGAATGTCAAAGATAACAAGCTTTCTGACAGGGAAATCAGTATATTTTTGTCAGAATGCGAAAAGAACGGTGTAGAAGTGAAAAATGAACCGTGGTATGCAAAATGCGGGGCGGAAATAGATAAACAGTTGACAAAGTTAAAAGGTTATATTTTTCCGGGACAGAAGGATGTTGCGGCAAGAGATGCAACACGTGTTGCAGATCCGCCTGAAGTCCGTCTTATTAAGCAGCAAGAAGCGCTGGGAATTAAACGTAAGAAGGCTGAAAACAACATGCTTACGAAGGAAGAAATCTGCAGTAAAATGTTCAAAAAATGGGGCTCTAAATTCAAGAATTCTCCGTTAACAGAGAGTTTTTATTTGAAGCTTTACGATGTTATAGAGACATTAAATGTAGAGATTCCTGAATCAGATTGGGACAGAGAAAATTATTCTTCTCCGAAAGAACAGGCTATGGATGAAGTTATAGCTATTTTTGCGGGAGAGTCAAAATTGAATCCCAGATCTAAAAACGGAATCTATAACGGGTTGTTCCAGCTGGCAAACGCCGGTCTTACAGAGGCTAAAAGATGGGCAAAAAAGAATCCGGATGTTTCGGGAATGAAAAATATTAGTAATAGTATGACAATAACTAAGTTTAGAAATTCTTCCGGCGAACTGCAGCTTGATTATCTTGTTGCATACATCGGTAAATGTAAGGAATACTCCAAAATCGGTAAAGATGAAAAAATTACGCCGGGGCAGCTCTGGGCTATGATAAAATATCCGTTTAAAGGCAAAAACAACAAACTTGTACAGCAAAAAATCGATTCAATTGCAAATGTATTCAACAACAGTAAAATTCAACAGGGCATAAAAACCTAGACAACAATGTAGTTGTAAACCTGATTTAATACATCATTAAATGCATTATGGTTTCCGAAAAATACGTAAAATTCCGCTGTATTTTTTCCGATTTGCTGAAGAGAATTTACTTCTATAGGCGGTCCTGCAGGCGTTGTTCTGGCAGGATTCTGCGGGTTAGAAATTACTCCTGTTGCTCTTAATACCGGAATATAAATCCTGTTTTGAAAAACTTCATACTGCGTTAAACCTTTTGTAACACACCCCAGATTATTTCCTTCTTCATCAATTAAAAATCCACGCTGCATAGGGGCAGTATTGTTTTTAACTTCTATGCCTTTTTCTGTCGGAAGATTCTTTCTTATGTCATAATCAGGTTCAAACTTGCGCCTAATAAGCTGGTTCATATCTTCTGAAAAAACTTCTCTTATTGGATTTCTAAGCCTGAAAGCTGCAGTAAGCAGATGATTTTTCTGGGAATTTATCCAGCCAAATTTGAAATGCAGAAAGCCTGCATTTTTATCTAAGCTTACAATGAGTGATATAACATCCCAGGCACCTTCAAAATCTATTTTCAATGAGGCTCTTGAAGGGGTATTCAATGCAATTTTTGAACGCAAAACTCTAAATTCCGTACCGTTATCATCAGCTTTTGGTCCGAAATTATAGCTGTCACCTAAATCTGCAAAATCTATTAGTGAAAATTCCACACCGTTAACAAAGATTTTCCCGTTCTCAATTTTTAAACACATATTAGAATTTTCAAGTGAAGTGTTTGTAACCTGTAAATCAGTCTGATTTATTGCAGGCATGAGGTATTCAACCTCATCCGGCTTCAAGTTCTCAACAGAAGCTAAATATGTATAAATATTTGTATAATCTTCCGTAACAGGAATCCTTTGAGTGTCTGCAAGCAGGTATTCATCAAAACCTTTCTCAAAATCAATCCTGTCGTAACCTTCGATTTTTTTGGCGGATTGAAATTCAACAACACCAGTAAATTCACGCCCTGAAAGGTTTAAAATTTTCTTTTCTTCAAAATGGTTTTTGAACTTAAGTTCATTAATGATTGTATTTGCAACCTGCTTAATTTTTTTATATCTTGTTAAGTTTTCAGAATGCACATCATCGGTTGAACACCCGCAAATACTGTCGTGCGCTTGATTTTGAATCAGCATTTTGTAAGCGTATTCAAGTGTTGTATCATAAGCAGTCTCTTTTTGCTGTCTGACAAAGCGGGAGGCTAAATCCATAAGGTATGTGCATTCCACATTTTCTCTCTTTAAATCCAGTCTTGAAGAATAACACCCCTGAAGCGTAAAAGTTTTGGAATTGTCTCTTATTTCGTCATTCCACTCAAAATCTTTGAACCTGTCACCGACTCTTTTAAAGTAGTCAAAAGGCGAACCGAGGCGTATATAATAATCTTCTTTCAGAAGTTCGTTGACAGCCTTAATCTGGTCATCAATATCTGTTTCTACCCCGAGATGATCGGCACCTATCGGAAGCAGAAGAACATTTCCGGATTTTGCGGCAATTTTATCCAGATTGCTTTTTAATAATTCAGCCTTTTTCTCAACCGGCGCATTTATAGAGAAAACATCATTAAAATATCCCCTTACAAGATTTACCGTATCCATTCCGCACCATGAAAACTCGGACGGGAAATCCCCGCAGCCGCGCCATACAATGCATTTATCAATTCCGAAGTCTCTTAAGATTTCCGGAATATTCTGAGAATGTCCGAAAGTATCTGCCAGATATCCGATAAAATCTTTACATCCGTATTTTTGAGCTTCCTTAAGTCCGATTTCAAGATTTTTCTCAAAGACAGTTTTATCGGTCAAAAATTCATCAACAAGACAGTAAAAAGGTCCGATAAACAACTTCTTCTGTTTGATAAACATCAAAACAAGATCGCGCATTTGCGGGCGCATTTCAAGATAATCATCTAAAGCGCTTGTCTGACCGTCAAAATAAAAACAAGGAATCCTGTTTTTTGAAAGCATATCCAGAACATTGTCAAAAACTCTTAGTAACCGGAGTCTGAATACTTCAAATTCCCTGTACCATTCTCTGTCCCAGTGCGTATGCAGATAAGCTATGACGTGTTTTCTCATACCGTTTATAATACATCAAAATCAAATATAGAGCAAACAGAGGATTTTTTATTTTCGATTTAAAGATAATGTAAAATTAAGCCGTCTTATATATTGACTTTATAAAAACAGGCATTAAGAAATAAAATAAAAAGAACAATAGGAGAATTCCATTATGGGAATGGCAGCTTCACAGGCAAGATATTTGGCACTTACAGCAAGAAAAACTAACTGCGAATGGGAAGGACAGCAGATTAACCAGGCGCGTACGGCTCTTGCCAATCAGAGTGCTAATTTATTCAACAGACTTCTTGATCTTGAGGTTCCTAATGCTCCGAAAACAACTGACTATACAGAAATTCAGTATTCATTCTCAGATGGAGACAACGAATCTGTTCTTGAAAGCTGGCAGCAGTTATCAAGCGCGGATCCTAACTATAATTATATTGTAAATCATTATTATTATACAGATATTTATACCGGTTCTCAAAAACTTCTGGAAAACCCTCAAGTGCATATAGAAGAAAATGATGTAGTAGAAAAAGGATTTATTAATCCTTCTGCTGTTTTAAAATACGGATATACTAACAAAATTACGCTAAATGACGGAACGGAAGTAGATGCGGATGAAATAACTACAGACAAAGCTGATAATGATGAAGAGTTGAAAAAACAGTTTAATGATTTTGCAACCGCAAGGGATTTAGCCTACGATGCCGGCGCAATTCCGGCAGGCGAAGTCTACGGATATCAGGATTCCGACGGAACCTGGCATTTCTTCCTGCAGGAGGAAATCGATACGGTCGATCCGATTGACCCTCTTTCTTATTATGATGTTCTCTATGCAGACGGTACGACTGCCCGTTACGATGAAATAACTACGGAACAGGCTGAAAACGATGAAGAGCTGAAAGAGCAGTTTAATGATTTTGCAACTGCAAAAGAGCTTGCTTATGATGCCGGCGCAATACCGGATGAAGAAGTCTACGGATATCAGGATTCCGACGGAACATGGCATTTCTTTTTGAAAGAAGAAATTCAGGAAATAGATAATCAGCATCCTGAGGTTACTTTTGACCCTGTTAACAATTCTTATACCATAACAACTGCAGACGGAAAAGAATCTTATACATACAATCCGATTGACGAAGTAGAGCAGGATACAAGATTTGAAGAAGCTTTAAGAAGTTTTGAGGAAGCTGTAGGTCTTGCCGAGAAAGATGGTGTTTTAACTACTAATAATGTATACGGTTATCAGGATTCAAGCGGAGTATGGCATTTCTTTGTTCCCGATGATTTAGAAAATCCTAAAGAATATACTTCCGAACCGGGTATGTATGTAGGCAACTGTAAACTCTCTGAGCTTACAAACTTTACTGATGATCAGGCGGCAGAGCTTGCGCAGATTCTTAAAGACTGTCCTGATTCCGCTATGAACCAGTATTTGAGCTTTGACAGCAAAGGTAATCTGATATATGAAGGTCAGGGTATTTATTCATTTGAGATGAACGGAAAAACATATTATACAACCGAAAGTGATTTCTATAACAGTTTGAATACTCCTTATGATCCTGAAAAGCCGATTGAAATCCAAAATAAACTCGCTTATTATAATGCTTCATATATTCAGACAAAAATAGAAGAAACAAACCATGCACTTCTTGAAACTGACGGTAACGGAAGGTTTACATCGGTTAAATTTGATGATGACAGTGTTGTATATTCTCTGAATGTTGAAACTGTTACGGATGATGCTGCATATCAGGACGCTATGAATGAATATATGTACAAGAAAGAACAGTACGAAAAAACTATTGCTGATATTAATGCGCAGACTTCAATCATCCAGCAGGAGGACAGGACTCTGGAATTGAGGCTAAAACAGCTTGATACCGAACAAAATGCCCTGTCTACCGAGATGGATGCAGTTAAGAAAGTTATCTCCGATAATGTTGAAAAGACATTCAAGACCTTCAGCGACTAAGCGGTAATGGGCTAAAGGGGTAAAGGGGTAAAGGGGTAAAGGGGCATATTAAAGGTAAATCTGTCCTGCAAAGCGGAAGAGGTGTTTTTGAGATAAAAAGCAAAAAAAAAATTTACGGGTTTTATTTTGTTTAAGAAAGGATTGTGTATGAAAATTAAACAAAATTCCAGCCCGGTAAATTTTAAAGCTTATATTTCTCCGGAGTTAGAGCATCAAATAGAGCGCCAGGTCTCAACTGCCGGAGGCAAACTTAATGTAAAAAAACTTCAAGCAAAAGTTGAAGAGCAAATGAAGAGAGTTAAAGGCTGGGGAAACAATGATATGGAGGTTATAATAACAAAAAATGTGCGTGGTTTCCGCTGTCTTGGATTAAAAATCTTTTATACTCCTACAATTCAATTGTCACATTGCTTTGAACACTTAAGTTCACGTACGGAGCTTTCGCAATTTCTTGCATTAACCCAAAAACATTTTTTAGATACGGAAAATCTTATAGAAAATTTACTTAAAAAAAGAAAAGCTCTTTTATCCGGACGTAAAAAATAAACAATTTTAACCTGTTTTATTCCTGCGGTCAAATAAATCCAGTAAATATTTGAAATGAAAAATTTATTTGTGTAGTATAATAACTAAGAGCGCTTTTGACTTAAGAGGAGTGTGAGATTTTATGAAAAAATTAACCGGTATATTGATAACAGCAGCGGTAATGCTCTCATCAACCGCAGTTTTTGCAGCAACACCTGCTGAATTATATGATGATGTTTGGAAAATTGTTAATAAAAAATATTATGATCCGACCAACAATTCTCAGGATTGGGAAAAATGGAGATACAGATACGAAAACAAGCTTAAAACAAAAGAAGATGCCTATGTCGCAATCGGTACAATGCTCGCAAGTCTGAATGATCCGTATACAAGATTTCTTGACCCGAAAGAATTTTCGGAAGAAACCCAGTCAATCAAGGGTTCTCTGAAAGGTATCGGAACACAAATAGGGCTGAGAGACGGGGAACTTGTTATAATTGCGCCTTTAGAAGATTCTCCGGCAGAAAGAGCCGGGCTTCTTGCGGATGACAGGATTCTGGAAATTAACGGCGAAAGTACAAAAGGGATAAATATCGACGCGGCAGCCGATAAAATCAGGGGCGAAAAAGGAACAACAGTAACTCTTCTGATTCAGAGAAAGGGTGTCCCGAACAAGCTCTACAGCGTTGTAAGAGACGAGATTGAAGTCAAATCGGTTTCCTGCAAGCCTCCGTTTGAAACAACAAAGATTCCTAACGACATTCAATATATAAGATTAAGTTCTTTTATCAGCAAAAATGCGGCAGGAGAAATTGAATCTATCCTTAATAATTCAAGCGGAATGAAAGGTTTTATTATTGACCTGCGTTCAAATCCGGGCGGGCTTTTGACAAATGCTATTTATATATCGGATATGCTCTTAAAAGGCGGGGTTATTGTAAGCACGGTAGATCGTGACAGCTACAAAACAACAACAAGAGCAAGATTGGAGCAAGTTACGGATAAGCCGATTGTTGTTTTGATTAACAAGGGTTCAGCTTCTGCAAGCGAAATCTTAAGCGGAGCTTTGAAAGACAACCACAGGGCAACAATTGTGGGTGAGCAGTCTTTTGGAAAAGGACTTGTTCAGGAGATTAACAAACTACCTGATGACGCCGGCATGAATATTACAATACAGCGCTATTTGACTCCTTCAGGAAATGATATAAATAAAAAAGGCATAACTCCTGATGTTGTGGTAGAATTAACTCAGAAGGACGCCGAAGCTAAAAAAGACGTTCAACTGGAAAAAGCTATTGAAATACTGGAAAAAATGACATGTCTTGTACAGGGGTGATAAAAAAAGAATGGATAATTAAAGAGGGAAAATCCTCTAAGAGCAATCAATCCATAATCGATAGATTGTTAGAAGTCAGGGGCATTAAGGGTGAAGAAGAGAAGAAAGATTTTTTAAATCCGCTCGGAATCACATTAATGCACCCTAACGCTTTTTGTGATATGGCTAAAGCAGTTGAAAGAATTGTAAAAGCTATTGATGAAAAAGAAAATATTCTTATATATGGCGACTTTGATGCCGATGGTGTAACTTCAACTTCCGTATTAATGAAAACTTTTTCATACCTCGGAGGAAATGTCGATTTTTATATTCCGGACAGAGAAGCCGAAGGGCACGGGCTAAATACAAAAGCGCTTGTTCAGCTTCTTACCAAAAAGAAACCGAAGCTTATAATAACTGTCGATAACGGGATTAGCAGCGTAGAAGAAGTAAAATTTATTAACAGTTTCGGGCGTGATGTTATTATAACAGACCACCACGAAGCTCCGGACGAGCTTCCGGCGGCTTATGCAATAATTAATCCGAAAGCTATGAATGCACTGGATGAAAAACTTACTCCGTACCAGATTGAATCTCTTACCTCGCTTGCAGGTGTCGGTGTAGCATTCAAGCTTGCGCAAGGGGTTCTTGAAAAATACAACAAGCTGGATTTTTCTTATGAAATTATGCCGTATGTAACAGTAGGAACTATTGCAGATTTAGTTCCTTTAATCGGCGAAAACAGGTATTTTGTAACCAAAGGTCTTGAACTTATTGCCGCCGGTAAGCACTACGGCATTAAAAGAATGCTTGATGTTGCAGGAGTCGGAACGGATAACGGTTTAACTGCCGAGCAGATAGCATTTACGATTGCGCCGAGAATTAATGCTTCCGGACGAATTGATAACGTTGAAGCTGCTGTTAAAGTTATGATTTCCGAAAACAAGCAGGAAATCGAGATGGCTATTATTGCACTCGAAAACTTTAACAAACTCCGTCAGGAAATGTGTTCTCAGACTTTTGCAGAGGCTGATGAAATCTGGAGAAATTCAAAAAGCAGAGATAATGCGATTCTCCTTTTTTCAAAAGACTGGCATATAGGAATAATAGGTATTGTAGCTTCAAAATTTGTTGAAAAGTATTATAAACCTACTTTTATAATGAATTACAACGAAGAAAATAAATGTTTCCGCTGCTCTGCAAGAGGAGTGAAAGAATTAAATATTTATGATATTTTGTCTAATGTTTCGGAATACTTAGACGGTTTTGGCGGACACCAGATGGCTGGCGGATGTTCTTTTTCGGAAGAAAAAGCTTCATTTGATACAGTAAAAAAAGCAATAAATAAAACTGTAGATGAAATGTTGAACGGACAAAAGTTAACGCCTTCCATTGATGTCGATATGGAACTTTCTATCGATGATGTTGATGTGTCTCTTGTGGAAGAGATTTCAAAATTGGAACCGTTTGGTATGTCAAATCCGTCTCCGACTTTTGTTGTTAATAACCTTGTTTTGAAACAAAAGAAATTGATGGGCTCAACAAAAGAACATTTGAAACTTACGGTTGAGACAAACAGAGGTACAATAGACTGCGTGTGGTGGTCAAGAGGTGATATACCGCTTATTGCCGGAGACAGGCTTGATATAGCTTTTGCTCCGCAGCTTAATACTTTTAACGGCGTAACTTCCGTTCAATTGATTCTCAAAGATGTTCATTCTGACGCTTTGAAGGAAGAAGAGGCTTCTAAAACAAAAGTTTATGACCATAGAAAAAAAACAAATATTTTAGCGCAGGTTAATGATTATATCAAAAATTCAAAGCTCAAAATTTGTGCATTTGTTGAAGATAAAAGTATTTTAGAGAGCTTAAAACCATTTGAGAGCATAATGAAATGTATTTCTAAAAGGGATAATGCAGAAAAGAGCGACGTTTTGATGTTTTTTGATTATCCGGCGGATGAAGATATTCTCCAAAATATTATGACAACTGTTTCTCCGGATGTAATTCATTATATGAATTACCAGAGGGGGAAATACAATGAAGAATTGATTTTAAAGACTTTTTCAGGAATGATACGCTATACCTGCAATGCGCTTGACGGTGATTTTAATCTTGAGCGTGCCGCATCGGCTCTGGGGGTTACGGGAGATGTTATTGAAGTTTTGCTTGAGATGTTTGAAGATGCCGGTATGATAAAGATTACAGATAGAGGGGATGAAAGTTTTAAGATTGTGTTTATTTCTTCAATAGAACTTTCTAAAACTCTCCATACAATGAAGTATGCGGAATTTGTTGAACTTATGAACACGATTAATGATTATAAGCATAATTTTATGAGCATTGATATTTTATGATGAAAAAATTTAATTTCATATTGCTTAACATTTGTTTACGAATGTTTGTAAAAAATATATAAGCATGATATTATCCTTGTATACGAGTGAAAGTTGAAAAACTTAATCGAAAAATATACTATCCAAATCACAAATTATGTAAGGAGAACCCTATGTTAGATTTTTTGTTTAAAAAAGAAGCTGAAAACGCTTGTGATAATTTAAACAATTTTTATACAAAATTAAGAGAGATGTATTCTTTTGACAGTATTTCCGATGAGAGAAAAGAGTATTTGAAATCTCAAATGAAAAAATTCGGGTATCTTCCTTATCCGCAAATACGGGCATTAGAAGAATTATCAGACGCGGAAGTTTTATTTGCGCTTGAATCAAAATGGGAAGCAAACGGAGTTTTTGAAAACGGAAGCTTTAATTTTACAAAATCAAGCGTTCTTGCAAGAAATAATGTAAAAAATTCAAGCTGGCTTCAAAAAGAAGGGCACGATATTAAACTTATAAACCTTGCCGGTTTAGGCGACGGAAACAGATCCGACGAATGCGGAAAATTTATGGATTGGCTTAGAGAACTTTTGATTCTGCCTACCGGAAATTTAGAAAACAATATTTTTTCTACAACAATGTATTTAATTCCGTTCCATCCGCGAGAATTTGGATGTGCTTATCTTCCGACTGCAAGCTCTGTCAGTCCGGCTTTGGAAGATAAAAATATCAAAGATAAAACAGGCTTAGGCGCCGATGAACAGGTTAAGTTGTTTATCCGTATGGCGCAGCTTGCAGGACATCCGGTGATTTATGACATACTTCCGCAGACAGGAAGATTTTCTAAAATAGTTCTTACAACGCCTGAATGCGCAAGATGGTTTGATATAAACGCTCTTATTGACGAATTGAAAAAACGCGTTGACGAAGCAGTTTCAAAACTTTCTGAAAAGTATTCAAAAGACGATTTGGATATTGTGTCAGGAATTTATAAAAAATCTATCAAGGGCGAAAGCTACGGAGATTTAACTGAACATTACAGAAAGATTTTTGATGAGATTGACGAATCTTTGAAAGATACAAAAATCTTTTTATCAAATTCTATGCTTGAAAAGAGTATTCAGGATAAACTCCACAAAAAAGCAAAAATGATAATTAATAAGCTTGCCGGAAATACATATAACAAAAAGCTTTCCGAAAATGAAATTACAAACCAGAATGAAATAATTCAGGGACTGATTCAGGAAGGCATGTGGCCGGCTCCGGGCGGAGCGTGGTGTTCCGCCGGTGTTCCGGTGTTTGACAGAATGAGCGAAGGTGCTTCTTATCCGGTATTTAAACATTACAAATTTGACGGTGAAGATGTTACAAAATTTGCAAACCTCGATTGCCAGACGCCTTATTACTTTGTCTGCCTTGAAAATGGTAAGTATAACAATGATGTAATCAAATTCTTTATTGATTATATGAAGGAATTGCAGGAAGAGTTTAATTTTGACGGTTTCAGAGTTGACCATATTGACCATATTGTCGATGAGGTTTCCGAAAAGGACGGAACTCCTATAAGTTACAGAGCGCCGAGAAAAGTTCTGGGAATGCTTAATTCCGCAATGAAAGAAAAGATTCCTTATTTTGCAACACTTGCAGAATATATGCTCTGGGATAATTATTTCAAAGAATACCACGAAGACATGCATTTTGATGTATTGTGGGGAAATGATATTGTATCCCAGTCATATAAGACTCCGGAAGCAATTGCAGATGATAATTTGAATCTGTCAAATTATAATTCATCGTCAAAAGCTTCAACACCGCTTTCAATATTGAAAACCTATAATAATCAGGATGGTGAATTTGAAGCTATTGACAGATATCCGGGACAGTTGGGCGAACAAGGCGCATTGTTTAAGTGGTTCAAGTACAAATTCCTTCCGGGCGGGCGCAACGCACAGAGACCTGTTATGTACATTGACGGTGATGAGTCTTTCACCAAAACCGGCATGGAACGTATTATCGGTAATGAAGTTTCCTTGAAACGTGCTAAGGATTATGATTTCTTTGCAAAGTTTGACGCTATAGACAGATTTGTTAAAAATTCTCCTGTAATAACTGATGGCGAAGCGCACGTTATCAGACAGGATGAGGACGGATTTGCAGCGTGGCTTGTACAAAAAGAAGGGTTGAAAAACTCGCTTCTTGTTGTTGCAAACTATCATTCTCCGACAGAAAAAGTTCTTGTTGAAGAAAACGGCGAATCAAGACAGGAAATTCAGGAAGGCAGAGAAGTTTTTGATAAGACAATAGAACTTTCCTGCGACTATTCGATTGTATCAGAATTCAGATTTGACGGTACTGATTATATGGAAGAAAAATTTGTTGCCGCAACAAACTCGCTTTCTTTCGGGAAATTAATGCCTGCTGAGTTTAAGTTCTTTACAGTAATTAAGTAAAGTACTACGTATAAAAAAAAGACATAAAATGGGTAGTGTTAATTCAAACCAGAATTACATTTACCCCAGGAGTATAATTTACGATTAAGTAAACTACGATTAAGTAATATAGGGATACGCCGGATTCTTATCCGGCTTTTCTTTTTCTGTAACAAATTTTTAACAAAGCGTTATAAATCTAAAAAATGCGGCATATATTAAATATAGAGTATATATAAATGATTAAGGATATGTATAATATACTTTTAAATAAAGCAGGGGTAAACCCACTCTCATGGCTGCTTTTGGCTTTTTGGGGCTGCTGTAGAGCGGACTTTGGTTGTGTTTGCTTAGTTGAGAAGTTTAGGAGTTTAGAAGTTGAGAAGGATTTAAAAATAATTCTTTCAGCCGAGACTTCATTGCGTCTAATATTCACACTCTCC
>CALUVI010000040.1 GCA_944324185.1 Candidatus Gastranaerophilales bacterium
AATATGGCACGGCAAAAGACAGCGGTAAGCGTTAGAGATATAATCATTTTTATAACAACTGTAATTGCAATCATTACGGCGGTTCTTAAATTTCTTAGTGAAGTGAACCGATTAAGGCTATGGAAAGAATTTTTCATTGCAACTGCCATTCTTGCAGGAAGTAACTATATAGCCTATAACCTAGGTAATGGTGACATTTTCCTTATAACATTAATTATTACATTCATTGCCTATTGCATATTCTGGAGTTATAAATTTTCCTACAAAAGCACTCGTTTAAATGCTGCCTTATGGAAAGAACGCCAGTGGTGGTGGACTCTTGACGGATGGCAGTTTGAACAGGAAGTTGCAAATGTATTTAGAATGAACGGCTACAATGCAAAAGTAACCAAAGGTTCAGGCGATGGCGGTGTTGATATAATTTTAAAGAAAGACGGAAAAACCTCTATAGTGCAATGCAAACATTATCAAAGTCCTGTACCGCCAGAGCCGATTAGAGCATTATGGGGGTGTAAAGATGATTTTAATGCCGATGAAGTCATCTTAGTTGCTTCGTCCGGCATAACCGACATGGGTGCTAGATTTGTACAGAACAAGTCTAATTTTAAAGTTTTAAACCTAGATGATATAATCATTATGGGTAATAATGCACAGCAGAAAAAACTTGATTTACATAACAAACAATCTTTTTCTACAAACAGTAATCAACAGATAAAAACAGGAAGGAAACTTGGTATTTAATTTATGGCAGACAATGAAGGAAAGGGTGAAATAAAAAGAGTATTAGGGCGTTCACTATCTGATTTAGATAATGGATCTTCTGCCAATTCTAATATTGAAGAACCACAAGTTCAAATAAATACACCCCCGCAAACCGAACAAAATAATGCTGACAATGAAGCCGTTTCAAAGGATGATAATTTAGATGAATACATCTCTCAAATTTTAAACGCAAACATATCAGAAAATGAATATATAAATGACTCTGTTGAAAAAAATATAGAGGCGGATTCCTCCGGTTACACAATATCGCAACAATTCAATCCTAATCCGGTACAAAATACACCTCAAACCTCCGATATAATAACGTTTTTAAAACAACATATCCAAGTGGTTACCGGAGTTATCTTAGTTGTATTGATAGTTATTATTTTAGCGAATCTTGAAGAACCATCTTCAACAACATACACTCCTAATGTTACAGAACTGGAACAGACTGAGCGGAATTACAATAACATTAATACAATTCCTGCTTCAACAAAACAAGATATTAAGCAAAAAAACATACAACAGGCAGAAACAATGGAAAAACCTGCGAAAAAGGTACAACCAAAACCCGTAGAAAAAGTTGTACCTGTCAAAACACAATCTGCTCCAACAGGTCAATATGTCGACCCGAATGTGTATTTAACACTGGTACAAAGACAACTGCAAAGTAGTTTCAATCAATACGGCAACAGTGCTTCTGTTGATTGCTCAATGTTAGTAGAACCATCAGGAAGCATAAAAAAATTAAAGGATGATTGGAATGCAGATGTGGCTTACAATTTTCTGTCAATAAACCGCTCCGCTATACCTAAATTTGTTGACAAACAAGATAATGCCATACCTTTAGTTGTAAATTTTTCCGGACATTCTATTAATGTAAAGTTTCAATATCCGCCTAAAATGACTACTGAAACACCCAAGCCTGTACAAAAGAGCAATACCGTTAATAAAACGGATTTACAGAAATCACAGGACTGGTTCTTTGAATAGAGGAAGGTTAGATGAAAACAAAGATAAAGATGCTTGTTTTAATAATTTCCGTTATCAGCTTAATGAATAAAGTTATGGCAGCGAATTGGATGCCTGTAAAGGCTGAAAACGGCAAAGTAGCGGAAATTAATATAAGCAGTTTCAAGAAAAACGGTAACTTAATTGAATATGAGATTAAACAAAACAGGCTTGATGATGAAATCATTTACAGAATGATTACTGATTACAATAATAAATCAACGGCTATTTTAAGTATGTCGATTTATAATAGCGAAAAACAGATTGGATATGAGGATTTTTCTAAGCGAATTAAGTACAATAAGATTAAAGAAGGAACTTTAAACGACTCTGTATATCAGGTTTTATTGTTAGCAAAAGAAGCTCCGGCACTTAGTATTGACTCCAAAGTTTGGGATAAATATTTTAATAAATACCAGAGAAAACTTCAAAGAAACTGGCACCCGAATACAATGCAGTGCAGTCACTATCCGAAAGAAAGGGCAGTTGCTTATGTAACACTTGTTATTGATAAAAGTGGAAATATCGTTTATAAGGATTACCGAAATATTACAAATACAGCTTCAAAGTATAACAATTTCAACGAAAGACTGGAAAAAGAGATTGAAAAGGCATTTGATAAAATTCCTAAATTTCAACCACTTCCAAAAGAGTATAAAGGAGATAAAATCATTGTAATTATGAAGTTTGAATATTCCTATAAAGGTGACGCCAAGAAACAATCAATCAGTTTTAATAATACCGGTATAGGCTATTTAGAATGCGGAAAAAACTACTCAACATTATCAGCACTCGGACAATTAATAATCTTTCCTCTGAAAATACCTTACAACATATTTGTTGAACCATTTATAAAATAATAAAGAGGCTTGAATTAATATATGTCGAGAATGCGTTAATGGAGAAGTTAATCAATACTCGGACGGTAACAATAACGTAAATTGCATAGGCTCGAAATTACTTAAGGTTAAATAAAACTTGTATGTTGTTATCTCATCATCAGACTTAAGGGATACCCTGTTTTATAAGCCCACTTAATACTTTTGCACCATAATGAGTATGGAGTATCATATCCTTAACTTGATTTTCCGGCAGGAATGCGGCAAAATAATGGCAATAATGTGGTAAGTTTATAGCAAAGTTTAATCCGATATACTCTATTACTAATTCTATTGCAAATAACCTTCTTGAAATTGAACGAGTTAAAGAAGGGATTAAAACAATAATAAGCTGAAGTTGCAAAAAGGTTATAATCTATCTTTATACAAACTATAAATTCTCTGCAATAAATTCTGTACGTTTTCGATTAGGGAATCTTGGATTTTCAATATTCTAATAGTTTGAGTTTTATAAAAAATACCTTGCCGATTCTGGTAAAGCGGCACGAATGAAATTAATTTATGTATCGCGAAGTCATAATATAAGTTTTATGCAGCCTCTTCCGTGCAGACGTATTTAGCGGATTTAGCAACGACACCGTAGCAAACCATAGTCAATCTGTTATTCAACGCAAGCATCGTCCTGAAATTGTTAGCGGACTGGTTCATAGCACTCATAATATCATCAGCGTTAACTCTTGAAACGAGCGCGCTTTCATCGTGGTTATCAACTTTTTCCTGTGCGTACTTTTCAACTAATAATTTGTCAATAAAATCTCTTGCTCCGATTGCCATAATAAATACTCCTATATAATCTTTTTTGTAACACTCAGTTTTATTTAAGCAAAGAAAACCAAGCCGTCGTAAAGCTTCGCTGTCGGGCTTTAGTAATCTCTCTCTTAAATATCTCTTATGTATATATAAAGTATTTACTTGTAAAAAAATTGCCTTTTTTGATTGTAATTGTAAAGTTTTATTAAGAATCGGGCTAGTATCCTGAATTATCGCCGATAGTGTCAACGGCTTCAACTTTGATATCTGTAATTAATTCAGAGTAAGAAATTACAACAATTGTAGGGATATGACGTTCCAGAAGCTGATATAGAGGCAGGCGGATTCTAGGAGAGCAGAGGATTACAGGCTGCTGTCCTATAGACTGATGAGCGCGCATAAGTGTCATTGCAGTGGATTCAATCAAATCCTGAACCTGCATAGGATTAAGAAGGAACATTGTACCCAGTTCTGTTCTCTGGCAGCTGTCATCAAGAGTTTTTTCCCATTCCGGAGAAAGAGTGAGTGCATATAATACGTGGTCTCGATCAACGTTATTTAAACATATTTGACGTCCGAGAGCCGCTCTTAAACGTTCGGAGAGAATATCCGGCTCTTTTGAAAATCTTGCGTAGTCGCAGAGTCGTTCAAATACGAATATAATATCTTTGATAGAAACTTTTTCTCTGATAAGGTTAACAAAAATCTTTCTTAAATCGGAAGTTGAAATAATTGCAGGAACAAGGTCGTTAACGAGTGTCGGGTCTTGTGAGCGAACGAGTTCCATAAGTTTAAGGACGTCTGTTTTTGTCATAACTTCGTCAACGTGTTTTCTTACACATTCCTGAAGGTGTGTAACAAGAACGTCAGTTGCGTCTACTGCCGTAACGTTTTTGGTTGCTTTAGCGTCTTCTGCTGAAATCCAGTAAGCCTGAGTCTGGTATGTAGGGTCAACACCGACGATTGCATCTTCCGGAATGGTTTTCTTAACAGCATCCCACTGGTCTGCAATTACCATATATTTGCCCGGATATACAAAACCTGAGGCAACAACGTTGTTACGGATTGAAATTACATATTCATTAGCTTCCAATGCAGAAGAGTCCATAATACGTATGTTTGGTAAAATGTAACCCAGTTCATCTGTAACTCTTTGACGGAGAGCGGCAATTTTAGCAAGTAATTGACCTTCCTGATCCGGGTCGGCAATTACAAGCAAGCCGGCTCCGACCTGTAAGCTTAAGACATCAACGCCGAGTCTTTCGTACATCTTATTAGGGTTAACCAAATCCTGCATGTTTTGTCTGACGCTTTCCAATTGACCCAATTGTGATTGAACGTCTGCGTTAACTAATACAGAGAAGCCTGCAACAGCAAGGATTATTGTAAATAAGAGGAACGGCAGAAACGGAAGTCCTGTTATCGGGCAGGTGATTGTAATTAAGCCTAAGAATAGTGCCGCAAAGAATAATGAATAAGGCTTTGACATAATCTGGGAGGTCAAATCTCCGCCCAGTGAATTGTTGCCGGCAGAAGCACGTGTCATAACGATACCGGCTGCAATAGACATTAAAAGCGACGGAAGCTGGGAGGCAAGACCGTCACCGATTGTTAATACTGTGTATTTTGTAACCGCATCCGCTATAGGCATCTGGTTAACGAGACAGCCGATAATCAAGCCGCCTACAATGTTGATTATAACAATGATGATACCTGCCATAGTATCACCTTTTACGAACTTCATGGAACCGTCCATAGAACCGAAGAGGCTTGATTCTCTTTGTAAATCTTCACGTCTTTTGACCGCTTCTTCCGGAGATATTAAACCCGCGTTAAAATCCGCGTCGATAGTCATTTGCTTACCGGGCATTGCGTCTAAGGCAAAACGGGCAGCAACTTCGGCAATACGTTCTGCACCTTTTGTGATTACCATAAACTGAACAACGGTAATAATAAGGAAGATTACACCGCCTACGATCATATTACCGCCGGTTACGAATGTGCCGAATGCGTGGATTACTTCTCCGGCATCACCTTTTGCAAGGATAAGACGGGTTGAGGCAATAGAAAGAACCAGACGGAACATTGTTCCTAAAAGTATAATTGAAGGGAATGCCGCAAGTTCCAAAGGTTTCTGGACATAAAGAGATATCATCAGAAGTACAATACCGAGAGTTATATTCAAGCTTATGGAAAAATTGATAACCCAATTTGGCATCTCGATAATGAGGATTAAAATCAACGTCATTACGAATAATGCCAAGAAAATTTCACTTATTGGTTTATTTCCGCCGCCTTCTGCCGCCATTACAACCTTTCTGTTAATATTTTGTTGTCGGGCAGGTATGCCCCACCTGCAACTTTCTGTTTAACTTTTGTCATTGTGCAGGTTTACCGCGCCTGCAGTCTTTTTCTTGGTCACTTGATCACTCAGTCACCAATTTACCCCCCGCCTTCCAGAGCTTTTTTAATGATTTCCATCTGGGTATCGATTGAGGCATCAACAATACCGTTATTTGTCTGGAATACGCATCCGCCTTCTTCAATTGAAGGGTCTGCTATGATATTTATTTTTGCTTCTATACCGTACTGGTATGTTATATTAGGGAGTGTATCTTTGATAAACTGTACTGCTTGAGGTTTGACCCTGATATTTATTTTGGGTTCATTTTTTGCAAGAGTTCTCAGAACATCCACAATCGTATTCATAAGTACCTGCGGGTCAGTCTCCACTTCTTTTTTAATAATTTTTTTTGCAATATCAACACTTATTTCCAGAAGATCCGGTGCAACGTATTCAAAAACATCTTTTGTGGCGTTCATAAATACTGCAATATCTTTGCGGAATGTAGCCATATCAGCTTCTGCCTGTTCCAGTCCTTTTCTGTACCCTTCATCAAAAGCGGATTTTTTTATGTTTTCAGCTTCTTCCTGAGCACGGGATACAAGGTTTCTGTCGTCAATTCTGCGGTATCCTCTTCTCCTGGAGCCTCTTCTTCTTTCCTGTCTCTGGTTAAAATCAATGTTTTCAATATCAAATAAATCAATTTCAGGTTCTTTGGGCAGGTTTTCTGCCGGATTTGGAACGTTCTCCTCTTCTTCCTGCTCTAAGGTAGTTTCTTCGCTTAAATCCGTATCGGAACTCACCGGCATATCTTCTTTTAATGCCGGCTCTGATATTTTTTTCCTTACCTCCCTGAATTTTTGACTGTTTTTCTTTATTATCATTTGCTTTTATTATACACTTTCTTCAATGTATTGTGCAACAATACCTGCAACCCTTAACGGCAAATCAGAATATTCGCCCTCATAGGACTGCAAGATAAATCGTTTAACAAGCGGACGTTCGTTTTTTATTATTCTCTCCACCTTTTCTCTCGGAGTTGTTTTGTAAATTCTCAAAAGATCTCCGAGAACATTTTCTTTTGTAAGTATTCTCTTTGCAGGCAGAAATTCTTTCATCTCTTTTAAGCAGCCGGCAATCAAATCTCCGTCAATGTGGGATTCCAAATCCGCCATATTCATATATTGTGAAATCACAAGAGAATCATTTGAATCAAACTTATTAAGTATTGTGGTAACTTTGTCCTGAGAAAGTATTTTAAGCACAAGTGCAAGTGTCATTAATTTCATTTGCTTGTTGCTTATACCCTGAGGCATTGATGCAAGAACCTTTTCCTGTTTTATCTTCTTTCTTTTTTCTTCTCTTCTCTTTTCAGCTTCGCGTAGATTCTTTTCGGATTCTTCCGCTGCTGCCATCTTTTGACGTATCTGTTCTTCCTGTGCCTGCTTAGCCATGGCATCAATATTGGACTGGCTTTCTGCCCGGGTTTTTACTTCTTCGTCAATAATACCTTTTTTCTGAAGCTCTTCTATGCAGGTATTGTAGACTTTGATTACATGATGTTCTACAGCCTGCAAAAGCTGATCTTGCGGAATCTTTCTTATTACAGCCTGTTTTGCAACTTCAAAAATAGTAAATGCAATTTTTTGCATAATACTATCCCAGTACTGGGGCAGTATACCTGAATGTATCAAGTCTATAGATTTATGGAATGACCATTCTGCAATAACCTGGGTAATGAAAACAGCCTGTTCTGCAGTGAGGTTCAATTGCGTATCATTAAAAAGCGCTTCACCTGCAAGCAGGGTGAAGTTTCCGAGAGTTTTTACAATATACTCTTTTTCCTGATCTTTTAAATCTTGCGGAACAAGTTCTTTTGCCTGTTCTGTCATGGAAGCTGCAAACGCTTTATAATCAAATCCTTCTATTGGCATTTAACGGTCCTTCATATTTTAGTACAGTTCATCCCAATATGTATTATATACCCTGATTATTTAGGCTTCATCATATAATTTAATGATTTTATTTTATTCTTCAAGAAATTTCCGTGATAAAATAGAAACTATGGAATATAAATGGCTGAATAAAAATCAAAACAGAGAGATTATAGTTTTTTTTAACGGCTGGGGAATGGACGGGAGTGTTGTCAGGCATCTTCAGTTTGATGATTATGACGTTTTAATGTTTTATGATTATAATACGCTTGATACTGATTTTGATTTTCCTGCTCTTAATCTATATGAGAAACGCCATCTTATATCCTGGTCAATGGGAGTAATGACAGCCACTCTGTTTAACGTTAAATATGATTCAGCGACTGCGGTAAACGGAACATTGAAGCCGATAGACAATTCTTTTGGTATTCCTGAAAAGATTTATGACTTAACCATCAAGGGCTTTAGTGAAAAAGGTGCTGAAAGATTCATAAAAAATATGTTTGATACTGAATGCCCTCTGCCGGAGGTTAACAGAGATTTTGAAAACAGAAAAAGCGAACTTTTTGCCCTAAAGCAGTATAAAGCAAATGAGGATTTTAAATATTCAAGGGTTTTAATAAGTGACAGCGACAAAATTATTCCGACAAAAAATCAGATTGCTTTCTGGAATAAGGAAGCAAATATAAAAAGCGGACACTGCCCGTTTTTACTGTTTAAAAACTGGGAAGAGCTTTTATGAATAAAGAGTTGATTCAAAAGAGATTTGCAAAAAATTTAGCTACTTATGATGAGAATGCTAAGATTCAGAAAGTAATGGCAGAGTATCTTATCGGGTTTCTTGACGGAAAAAAGTTTAAAAATGTCCTTGAAATCGGATGCGGAACGGGAATGCTTACTGGACTCGCATTTAAAAATCTGATTTTTGAAAATTATACGGCAAACGATATTGTAAGCGGGTGTGAAGAATACATAAAAAAAATTTCCCGTGAAATAAAGTTTGTACCTTCTGATATAGAAAATTTTTTAAAAAATAATAACGATAAGTATGATTTAATAATATCAAACGCGGTTTTTCAGTGGATAGAAGATTTTGAAAATTTTGTAAAACTTCTCATATCCAGGCTTAATAACGGCGGGATTCTGATTTTTTCTACCTTTGGAAATAAAAATTTCACGGAAATCCTTGAGGTTTTGGGTACATCTCTTTCTTACCGTTCAATAGAGGATTATGAATACATGTTAAAAAATTTCCGGCATGTTATTAAAGAAGAGACGCATACTATCAATTTTAAATTGCCGGCGGAGGTTTTAAGACACATAAAGCTTACGGGTGCAAACGCCATTTGTGAAACAAAATGGACAAAATCTGACATGCTTAATTTTGAGTCAAGATATAACAACTTGTGTAACAACGCTCCAATACTAACATACAACCCTGTTTATATAAAAATTTATAAAGATTAAAATAGGACATGCGGTTAATATTCCCTGAATGAAATGTAGTATACAATAAGCAATAAGTGTATCAAATACATTTATTGAGGAGTAATATGGAGAGAGTTGAAGATACGTTCTGCAATAATTTTGATTCTGCAATTTACGCGGATACTTTATTTGAAAATTATCCGGATGCAATGTGGATAAAGAACAGGAATTCAAAAATTATCAGAGCAAACGATTTTTACTATAAGTATTTTAAAGATTCTGAATGTGTAGAGACAAAAGAGGCAGATAAGGAAATTCTTAGAACCGGCTGCAAAAAAATATTTAATTTACGCACGCAAAATAAAATTTTTGCAATAACGGCAATACCTGTAAAACGTGAAGAGCTGGTTGAATATATTATATACACATCCAGAGATGTTACTGAACAGGAAGAGTTGAAAGAAAGATTTTTTGTCAACAAATATCAATTAGACGCACTTCTTGAAAATGTACCGAAGTTAATTTATATGAAAGATACAGACGGGAAATATATTACCGGCACAAAATATTCAAAAGAGTTTTTTGAAAACGGATTTGATTATTTTCATAATACATTTCTGGATTTTCCGAGTATAAAGGACAGAAATACAAACGAAGATAATTTTGTCACAGAGAATAATAAACTTATATCTTATGCAAGAGAAATAAATGACACAAAAGGTGTGCCGCACTGGTATAAAATTTATAAAGCTCCTATAAATACTTATAACAATAATGTTATCGGTATACTGGTAATGGTAGATAATATAGATGATGAAAAACTTTTGCAGGCGCAACGCGAAACTTTTGTTGCGTCTCTCGGACATGACCTTAAGAATCCGACGCTTGCTCAAATAAGAGCTATTGAACTTTTATTGAAAGGAGAATTTGGAAGTATTCAAAAACTGCAGAGAGAAATCCTTGAAATGCTTCTGGATTCCTGCAGATACATGAAGGCGATGTTAAGTTCATTGCTCGCAACTTACAGAAACGAGAGAGGTGTGGTTACACTATGTTATGAAGAGGTTAACCTGCCGGAGCTGGTAAACGAATGTATCGGCGAAATGATTTATCTGGCGAAAGACAAAGGGGTAAATATTGAAATAAAAGAATCCTGCTCTAATCCTGTTGTTTTCGGTGACAAAGTACAGATAAAACGTGTAATTATGAATTTGATGTCAAACGGAATAAAATATGCTTATAAAGATTCTTCAATAGATGTAAAAATATACAATGAATCAGATTACACCTGTTTTTCATTTGAAAACAAAAGTCCTTATATCCCTCCTGAAAAGCGTGAAGCAATATTTGCACAGTATGTTTCTTTTGCGGAAGCTCATAAAGAACTCGGTATAGGACTGGGGCTGTATACTTCCAAAAAGATTGTCGATGCACATGGCGGTACAATATTTGTCAGAAGTTTTGATGATGACAGGAATATTTTTGGATTTAAAGTTCCTAATACTAAAAACAACATTTGTGCTGCAAAAACTGTTTCTTTTTAGAAATTTGTACAAATTTCGGTGTTATTTTATGGTACAATTTCTTTATGCCGGAACTTGATTTTTCTAATCCAACCGAAACTCTAAAAATTTTAACATCAGAGAATATTAACTATGATGGACTTAATAAAATTGCGGAAGCTCTTTTGTGTGAAATTCCTGTCGTACATATCAATCAGGAAGAACGAAAGTTTCAGGCAATTACGCAATGCATTCTTGAATGTATAAAAAGAATTTATAAATTTAAATCTGCCCGGTGGGTTTCGGAAAATAAACTGAGATTTGAACTTAACAAAGACCAGAAACCAATCAATTTTACAAGAATTAATTCTAAGCAGGAAGTTTGTCAGTATAAAATCGTAAATTTTGATCAGATTGATTTTTCAAAAGAGCTGGTTTTTGCAGATGAGTATGAAGTTATTAAAAAACCAGCAACAAAAATCAAAGAGGAGGATAGTGATTATAATAAAGTTCTTACTCTGCTTAAAAACGGCGAAAATGTTTTTCTTACTGGCTTTGCCGGAACAGGAAAAAGTTATATTTTAAACAAGCTTAAAGAAAAATTAAAGAAAAAGCTTACTATAACAAGCACAACAGGGATTGCTGCAGTTAATGTCAAAGGTCAAACGCTGCATTCGTGGGCAGGAGTGGGTTTGTGCCGGAATACAATTTCTAACACCGTAGAAAAAATTAAAAAGCGCATAACCCAGTACAGACAGATTCAGAACTGTAAAATTCTTGCGGTAGATGAGATTTCAATGCTCAATATTGAAGCGTTTGAGTATGTTAACGAAGTCTTAAAACAGGTAAGAGAATGCAATGAACCGTTTGGCGGAATTCAGGTTCTTTTTATCGGTGATTTTTTCCAGCTTCCGCCGGTAGAGGGGGTAAATGAAGGGGGATATGAAGGGGTAAATGGAAGTTTTGCTGAGCGCAGGTATTGTTTTGATTCACCTTTATGGGAAGATCTGAATTTAAAAAATGTGGTTTTAAAGAAAAATTACCGCCAGAATGAAGAAAATTTTATTACAGCGCTTGCGCATATGCGGGAAAATTGTCTCGATTCAGAAGATATTGAACTTCTTAAGACAAGATGTACGGATATGGACACAACTGAAACAGATATTCTGCATATTTTTTCGACAAATCAAGAAGCAAACAGATATAACCTTGCAAAATTCAATATGATAGAAGAGCCTGTAAGAATTTTTCAAGCAGACGACGGAGTTTACAGGGGAAATAAATTGGTAACGGGAGATTTTACCGAGAGCGAAAATTATATTCTTCAAATTTTTTCAAAAAACTGCCGTGCAGAAAAAGAAATTGCACTCAAATCCGGCGCCCGGGTAATGCTTCTTATTAACATGGACTTTAACAAAGGGTTAATCAATGGCGCCTGCGGTGTTATTCAGGGGTTTAACGAAGAAAGTATTACAATAAAATTTGATAACGGAGTTACTGCACAAATTCCTAAACATACTTTTGAATATTATTATAATGACAGAGTTATTGCCGAAAGACTTCAGTATCCGCTTAAGCTCGCTTACGGAATCACTATACACAAATCTCAGGGAATGACGCTTGACAGGCTTGTAGTTGATTGTGCAAGAATTTTTGAGCGCGGTCAGGCGTATGTTGCAATGAGCAGAGTTAAGACTCTGGACGGACTTTTTATCAAAAATTTTGAGCCTGCAAAAGTTCTTGTTGACTCAAGAGTCGCCGGATTTTATGAAAATCTTGAAGAAGTAAAAGAAGTCCTGCCTGTATTTAAAGAAGAGGAAGATAGCGAGGATGAAGAGTCGGTCGTTGATGAAAATATGATAATAGAATGCATAAAAGAATTCAGCGGACTTTACGGCAAAACCGGATTTTGCAGAATCCTAAAAGGCAGCGAACAGGTTAAAATAAACGGATACAATGATAATGTTATAAGCTCTAAATACTTTGGTGTGTTCAAAAATTGCAGAAGAAAAGAGGTTAATGAAGCAATTGACAGGCTTATTGAGAACGGGAAAATAGGGGTTAAGAAAATTAGCTTCGGGCGCCCGGTTTTGTGCGCAAAATAGAATTTATACAGGCTTTGATTAGTAGTGCTGCTGCAGTCATTTAATCTTACGCTCAAAAGAGCGTAGAAAACAATTGCGTGGTTTCTCTTTCTTTTGGTATCTTTTCTTTCTCTTTTCTTCGCAAATAAAGAGAAAGAAAAGTACAAAAAACTGAACCTTTCATCTATTCAAAGTCGGAAATTCTCTTTAATATTCAAAGTTATATAGATTCTTCGGGCTGACGCCCTCAGAGAGACCGCGCACCTTACGTGCTCAAATCTTTTTGCATAAAAATAACGCATTAGGGGCTCTCTCCCTGTATAATGGAAAGTTGGAGAGGGTGATTGTTTTCAGGGAATCAGCACCCATCCTAACCTTCCCTCAAAGGGAAGGAACGCGCGCCGCCGGTTAATTATTTGTCTTTTGGTGTGGTTACACCGCGTCAATTGTTAATAACAGGTAAAAACTGACCGGCTTAAATCCACCAAATTTAAAATGTAAATTTTTATTAACATATAGCAAAAAAATTTTTCAGAGGATTTAATACATTATATAATATGGGAATAGAAAAAAGGAGTAAACAATGAATATTTCACCGGTTGGCAGTAATTATCAATCATTTAAAGGTTCTGTTATTATTAACAATTTAAAAAAAGGTAAAATAGAAAAATTAGTTACGGACAAAAAAACGGACAAACAGCTTAAAGAAAGCTTTGACACTATTATTAATGACCGCATGTTTGTTATGAGAACACAGAAAGAATGTTTAGCAAATTTGAAAAATTGTGTAGGTAAATTTGGTGAAATTCTTGGAAAAGATTTCGGCAAAGATTTAAAATATCCTGCAACAAAAGATATTTCTGTTGTTTACAGTTCTGCAAAAGATATTTCAAAGCTGGATGTTCCCGGATATTTTTCTGTAGTACATTCAGTAAAATAATAATCTTTTAGAGTATAATAATACTAATGAAATACGCATTGGTATTAGTAAATATAAAAGGGCTTGGAGTAAAGACATTCAGCTATCTTATACCGGATGAAATGCGCGATATTATTCAAATCGGGCAGGCTGTAATGGTGCCTTTTGGGCGGCAGGGGCTTATTAATGCTTTTGTTGTCGGGTTTTCAGACTACCTGCCGGGTGATTTTAAGGCAAAGAAAATCAACCGTATTCTGGATAAAACGCCGCTTTTTTCGCTCAAGTATCTGAAACTCCTTGAATGGGTGGCAAATTACTATTGCACGGATTTTGTAACGGTTCTTAATGCAGCCCTTCCGATGAAACTTATCGAGAAAAATGCAAAAGTTGAACTTGCGGTTTCAATTGGAGATAATTCTGACGAAACAGGACTTACAAAAAGACAGAAGGAGATTCTTGCTCTGTTAAAAGAACGCGGAAAGTGTTCATTGATAGAGTTTGAGGAGATTGCAAAAACCACCCGTGCTACTATGAAAAAGCTGGAATCTGCCGGATACGTAAAGTTTGAGACTGAATATATTTACAGAAACCCGCTTTATATTTTTAAAGATGTTGAAACAGAACCGTTGTTTGAACTTCAGGGTGAGCAGATAACCGCTTATGAAGGTATAAAATCAAAGCTGAAATCTCCAAACCCTATACTTTTACACGGAGTTACCGCCTCAGGCAAGACAGAGGTTTATTTTAAGCTTATAAAAGATGTGATTGATTCGGGTAAAAATGTTCTCTTTCTTGCGCCTGAAATTGCACTTGCCTCCCAGCTAACAAAGCGTCTTGCGCGTAAATTCGGAATCAGAGATGTTGCAATCTGGCACAGCAGTATTTCTGACGGCGAAAAGTATGATGTATGGCAGAGACTTTACAAGAACGATATAAAAATCCTGGCAGGCGCCCGCTCGGCAGTATTTGCTCCGCTTCAAAATATCGGTCTGATTATAATAGATGAGGAGCATGAAGGGGCGTATAAACAGACAAATCCCGCCCCGAGGTATGACGCAAGAGTTGTTGCAAGGCGGCTCGCTCAATTCCATCAGGCGCCATTGCTTCTGGGCTCTGCTACTCCGGATGTTTCGACGTATTATTATGCAACGAACAACAATAACCTTTTTGAGATGAAACACCGGTTTAATAATTCTCCGCTTGCGCTTCCGCAGGTAATTAATATGCAGGAATACGGAAAAGCGGCGTATCGGGGGATTATATCAAAACCTTTGCAGACAGAAATCTCTGAGACACTTGAGCGCAGGCAGCAGGTAATTCTTCTTATGAACAGGAGAGGGTATTCGACTTACACCCAGTGCAAAGCTTGCGGAACGGTTATTGAATGTCCTGACTGCTCTATCCCGATGATATGGCATACGAGTATTAAAAAACTTAAATGTCATTATTGCAACAGAGAAATGAGTTTTCCTGACTATTGTCCGCAATGCGGAAGCGACGCGCTCTCCACTTCCGGCGTCGGAACGCAAAAGATAGAGCTTTTGATTAAAGAACTTTATCCGGACTCTAGGGTAGAAAGAATTGACAGTGATATTTTGACAAGGAAAAATGCGCATATTGAGCTTTTGAACAAGTTTCAGAAGGGTGAAATTGACATTCTTGTCGGGACTCAGATGATTGCAAAGGGTCTTGATAATCCAAATGTAACGCTTGTCGGGGTTTTGAGCGCGGATTCCGGATTTAATATACCGGACTACAGAGCCTCCGAACGCGGATTCCAGCTTCTTACGCAGGTTGCGGGAAGAGCCGGCAGGGGAGAGTTTAAGGGAAAAGTTCTTTTTCAGACCTATAATCCTGACTATTATGCATTCCAGACGGCTAAGTCGCAAAATTATGAGAAGTTTTTTGAAACAGAGATTAAAGCCCGACAGGAGTTTGATTACCCGCCTTTCAGCCAGATTATACGTTTGATTCTGTCTTCCCAGAATAACTACAGAGCTGAAAAATCCGCAATGGAAATTGCACTCCGGCTGAATACAATGACCGACAAGTTCGGGTTTTCAGAATATCTTGAGACCTTAGGACCTACGCCTTGCGTGATTGAAAAGCTGAACGGGTTTTACAGATTCCAGATTCTTATAAAAAATAAGCTTTCCGGGAAGGGGCACGATTTTATCTCTAAATTCCTGAATAAAATCGCTGTACCTAAGGATATCAGGCTTGCGGTTGACGTTGATCCGCTTGATATCTTATAAGGTGGGGAGAGTGGTAAATGTAAGCCGGATATATAGCTGCAAATCTGGCGCTGACACGGGCAAGGTGAGGCGCAGGGTCGTTCAATTATAGATTCCGGATGGTAATGTAAGAAAAATGCAGATCAGATTTTACCAGACCAAAACATTGCACAAAGAGTAAAAAGAGTTATAATATTTATATACCCCATTGGAAGTTTTGTAAATTTTTGTAAATTTTTGCAAAATATACTAAAGTTTTATACAAAAAATGCCGTTAAACTTAATACCGAACAGTGAAGTTTTAGGTGTATTATGGTTAAAAATAATGAGGATATAACCGGAAAATACAGTACAGATACCGGTTGTACTAAAAAGAAAATCGTCATAGCAGCGCTTGCAGGTTTATGTTTTTTGAATGAAGGATATGAACCGGCTCAGGCTGGTGTTGTGCATAATGAGAAACAAAATAAAGCAGAAAATGCTGTAAATACAGTCATTTGCCTTCGGGGGGGGGGGACAGGCATTGCTACTGGCTTTGCCGCTGATAATAATTTGTATAAAGTTGTGGAAGGTAGTGCGCAGGATTACAACTATAAAACTGTGTCAATGAATGCAGACGGCAGTTTGACAACACATTACTGGAAAATAACTTTGAATGCGCAGAATACCGGAACTTCATCTAATATCAGCTGGACAGAGGCGGCTGCTGAGGGTGAAAATACAATCAAGGTAACACTTCCAAATAATCAGATTAAATATTTATCTTATTCTTACGAAACACCTTCAGGATATACGGAAGCTCCGTCAAGACTGACATCAGTCAATTCGACGGCTGTGACAAATAAAGTTTTTACGGGCAAGAATTATTCCGAGAACTATGTTGATACATCTACAGATTACGGCGGTTCATCATCGGACACTGGCTCATCAAGCGGTAGTAATGCCGATGCGAGTGCCTTTGCTGATGCTTCCAATAGTTCTTCTAAGACTGCAAAAGGCGGCGCGATTTATAATACGGCTAATAATTCTTCTGTAAATATTACTGCTGATTTTAATGAGAATTATGTAGACCAGAGAGTTACGGCAGGCAGAGCGGAAGGCGGAAGTGCTCATGCTTACGGCGGTACTGCCAGTGATACTGGAACTACAGATGTTGCTTCCGGCAGTACTTCAAACGGTGATGCGAGCGCAAGTGCTGATGCGTGGGCGACAGCAGAGGCTACGGCTAATTCAACCTCTTATGCTCAGGGCGGTGCTGTTGCTAATACAAGTTCTCTGGGTAAAGTAAAGGGTAATTTCACCAATAACCATGTATATTCCGAGGCTAACGGCGGATACGCCGAAGGCGGATATGCGTACGCATCAGGCGGTACTGCAACGGCGCAGGGCGGGACAATTATATATTCTGACATTGACGAAAGCGAGACAACTTCTGACTATAGTAATTCTTCATACGCAAGCGCTTCCGCGAGTGCTGATGCATCAGCGAGTGCGGAAGCTGATACAAGTGTATGGGCAAGAGCGGATACGGATGCTCACGCATATGGCGGTGCTATAAGTAACGAAGGTACTATGGGGGATGTTGAAGGTGATTTTACCGGAAATTATGCTCATTCACACGCAAAAGGCGGCACAGCAGTGCATGGTACAAGCTCTGAATACGGCGGTACGGCAGAAGCAACCGCCGGTGGTGCAATTGTTATAGCACAGGCAACAGCTACCACAATAAACCCGGATAATCCGGAAGAGAGTGTCACTGCAAAAATAACAGTGGCTGCCGTGGCAGGAGAAACAGCCGGTAAGAGCTATGACAGTAATTCTGATTATGACAGACAATATTATCCGTGGAACGACGGTTATTCTGCTTACGCTTCTGCAAGTGCTTATGCAACCGCGTATGAACACGAATATACCGGTACCGACTGGGATTACAGCGAATATGCAATAACAAATTCTTACGCCTATGGCGGTGCAATATACAATACTAACCAAATGGGAAATGTTGTAGGAAACTTTATCGGTAACTACGTACTTGCTACAGGTGAAGCCGGAAGTGCAAGCACGGATAATACGCTTTCTACCTATGCACGCGGCGGTGCGATTTATAACAGCAAAACCATGGGCGCAATAACCGGTGATTTTACCGGAAACTATGCTTCTGCCGGGCTTGATGCCGAAGGCGGCGCTGTATACAATAATTCTAATTCAACAATCAGTTCAATTACAGGTGATTTTAATAATAACTACGTAACCACAAGAGGCGGTGATGCCGAAGGTTCTAACAGCACCGCTTACGGCGGAGCTATATCAAATTACGGTACAATCAGCAGTTTGACCGCTAATTTTAACGGCAATAATGCCGGTTCAGATACTAGCAGAGCTTTCGGAGGTGCACTTTTTAACAAAGGTACGGTAAATATAAAAGACGGCTCATCCTTTACCGCAAACTATGTAAATTCCAAAAAAGGTTCTGCTTACGGCGGAGCTGTTTATAATGGTGATAGCGGTAATATTACAGCTCTTAATGCCGATTTCTCCGCTAACTATGCTTATGGTGAATCTAATCAAGCGTATGGCGGGGCTATTTACAATAACAAAACAATCAGCAGTATAACAGGCGATTTTATTTCAAACTATGTAAAATCTGATACAAATGGTGCTTACGGTGGTGCTATAAGTAATTTGTCTTCTATCGGTAATATAACCGGTGATTTTATCGGTAACTATGCAATAGGTGCAGATTCCGATATGACTGCCGGCGGTGCTGTTTACAACGGCTCTTCCGGTTCTATTTCCGGAATTCAAAACGGCGAATTTTCTGGTAACTATGCTCAGGGCGATACATCCGGAGCAAAAGGCGGAGCTATATATAATGCGGGCAGTATCAGTACAATTAAGAATGTGAGCTTTCATGATAACTATGCAAAAGCTGATTCCGGAACTGTTCAGGGCGGCGCTATTTATACAAACAGAGATTTGACTATACTTGCAGACAACGGAACCTCCGAATTTAGCGGAAACTATGTTCAAACAGGTGACGGAGATAAAGTCTCGGAAGCTATTTATGTTGATACTTCTAATTTGTACCTCAAAGCTCAAAATAACGGCGAACTTATTGTCGACGATGTTATTAACGGACGTACAAACAGATATAATCTCTATTTGCAGGGAAACAATACCGGACATATTTATTTGAACGAAGCAGTTAAAAATGCCAATGCTAACCTGCAAAATACAGTTCTTTCTTTTGAGACTGATACATTTGCCAACAATCTATCAAGTCTTACTGCTGCCAGTGGTAGTATAGATTTACAGGACGGTGAAATCAAAAATCATAATATTTATGATTTAACATCAACAGGAAGTGTAAAGTGGGATTTGGATATTGATTTAGCTAATCAGACAGCCGATACAATTACAATCCTGAACAGAGGCTCCGGCGCAGTTTATATCAATAGTGTTGACCTTACTGACATTCCGCTCGAGGACGGAACTCTTACTGTACAAATCCTGAAAACAACAAACAGTAATTTGTATTTGACCTTAAATAGTTCTCTTACACGCAGAAATTTACTAAAACAAACTGATCTGGCTGTATCTGATGTAATTAAAGCCAATACAAACTGGGATGATGAATACATGCAGCTTAATCAGATTGCAAGTGTATACGGAACTTTGCGCACTGCAACCACTAAGACAAATAATGACAGTATAAGTTATACAACAGAAACTATTATTACTGATAACGGTTACAGCTCTCAGGGTGATACACTCAGAATATGGAACCAGTTTGATACAAATGAAACTAAAAACTTCAATTTTGACGCTGCTTCAAATGTTTATAATACAACAGAAAATCTGGGAGCTTCTAAAGGAAGTGTCTTAAACGTAAACGGCGTTGCAAGCGGCAGTTCTAAATCTTCAATAAATCTGGACGGACATACAGGTTTTGAAATCTCTAACGGGCAAACTCTCAACCTTTCTAATGTTAATATTTATAGAAATCCTAATACTGAAGGCTCAGTTATCAATGCCTCGGGCGGTACTACAAATTTATCCAATGTTACTCTCACCGCTCAAAATTCTAATGCAGGAATTAAAAACAGCGGGGTTTTAAACGTAACAGGCGGAACAAATACTTTATACAGCGGTATTTCCGGAACCGGTTCAACTAATATTAACAACGGAGCAAATCTCACACTGCAAAACGGAGTTAATATAACACAAAATTCCGTTAACGTTAATAACGGTTCAATGAATGTTGCAGATGACGGCAAGATTAATGCAGTACTTAATATCGGAGGCTCCGGAAATGTTACGATGTCCGCAAACGGTGTCGGAAATAATGTTTCCAACTCAGGCAGTTTAACTCTTCACGGCGGAACACTATCTCAAGCAGTTTCCGGAAGCGGCAATACAACAATCACTTCAAATTTAACTAACAATGCAGGTATTAATCAAGCAGTAACCGTAAATTCCGGTGTAACTCTTACTAACAATGCCGCCCTTGGTTCATCAACCGGCACAATTACAAACTCCGGTACAATTAACACAAATGCTTCTAATATTAAGGGCAAAGTTACAAACAACAGCAGTTTGAATTTGAACGGCGGAACACTTTCACAAGCTGTATCAGGAAGCGGGACAACAAATGTTACCGGAGCAGTCACTGCAAACTCTGCAATTTCTCAGGCAATATCTGTTACGGCGTCCGGTGATTTAACAACAAATGCAAATAACATCGGCGGAAATGTTTCCAACGCAGGAGATTTAATCCTTACAGGCGGAACTTTATCTAAAACAGTTTCCGGCGCAGGTACAACAAACATTACCGGTGCAGTAACGGCAAATTCCGCTGTTTCTCAGGCTATTGTAATTGCGGCTTCCGGTGATTTAACCGCAAATGCAGGAAATATTGGCGGTAATGTTTCAAATTCAGGGGACTTAATCCTTACCGGCGGAACATTATCCAAAACAGTCTCCGGAGCCGGTACAACAAGTATCAACGGCGAAGTTACGGCGAATTCCGCTATCTCTCAGACAATTTCTATTGCTTCAGCAGGTGATTTGACCATTAATGCAGGAAATATCGGCGGAAATGTTTCAAATTCAGGAGATTTAATCCTTACCGGCGGAACTTTATCCAAAGCAGTATCAGGAAGCGGTAGTACAACAATCACCGGCAATGCAACCAATAATGCCGGCATTAATCAGGGAGTTACCGTAAATTCCGGCGTAACTCTCACCAACAATGCTGCACTTGGTTCATCAACCGGCGCAATAACAAACTCCGGCACAATTAATACAAACGCTTCTAATATAAAGGGTAAAGTTGCAAACAACAGCAATTTGAATTTAAATGGCGGAACCCTTTCTCAGGCAGTATCCGGAAGCGGCAATACAACAATCACTTCAAATTTAACCAACAATGCAGGTATTAATCAAGCAGTAACCGTAAATTCCGGCGTAACTCTTGCAAACAACGCTGCTCTTGGTTCATCAACCGGTGCAATAACAAACTCCGGTACAATTAACACAAACGCTTCTAATATAAAGGGTGAAGTTACAAACAACAATACATTGAACCTTTCGGGCGGAACCCTTTCTCAGGCAGTATCCGGAAGCGGCAATACAACAATTACTTCAAATTTAACCAACAATGCCGGCAT
>CALUVI010000041.1 GCA_944324185.1 Candidatus Gastranaerophilales bacterium
CGTATGATGCGGCGGAGAAGGAGTGTTCTTCGATAATTGTGGTAGTTTCTTGGACTTTATCAGTACTGAACATCATTCCGTCGAGATTGTTTTTAAGATTAAGTTCCAGACCGGCGTTTGGATTTCCGAGGGAAGAGGTTGTACCGTTTGCCACGATGCTTGCGCCGCCGTAGATGTAGAGTTTGCCGTTGTTGAAACTTGCTGTAATTCCTGCTGTTTCGAGCTTGTCAATAAGCGAGCCTATGGTATCTGTTTCTCTGATTTTGATAGTGCTGATATTACCGTCAGGAGTTGCAATCACGAGATTACCGGCTGTTTTAAGCGTAGTTCCGCCCCATGCGGTATCGAATTCCGTAAGGAGCGTATCCTCTGTAGCGGTAGCGAACGAGGTTACGGTTGTGTAAGTTTGCAGGAGCTCTTCGTAGTTGTAAGTTTTTTCGCTGTTTGCGGCAGGGAAAAGTACGTCAACAACGTTAGAGGCGCCGTTAACAGAGGAGGATTTTTGGATGTAAGCATCGCCGTTTCCGGTAATCCTTATTACAGAGGAGTTCCCGTTGTTTATAATACTTGTCTGTAATCCGAAGGTTTCGAGCGTGTCGAGGAAATCACCGACAGTTTCGTCGGAGGATATGAGGGCGGTGTATTTAACGCCGTTTACCCTTATGTTAAACTCACCGCTTGTAACTCCGAGTTCGGAAAGCAGCGTATCGCGTGTTACCGCTGAAGTTGCTGTAACAGTACCCAGTACGCCGTTTGTTGCGGCAGTGTTTTCGTAAGTTTTAATTGTGGTAATCGTGTAAGAGCCGTTATTTCCGATTGTTGATGTAATATTGAGCGCGGATTTAATACCGGAGGACATATTTGTAATGTACGCGTCGTCTGACTGATTGATGTAGATTTTTCCGCCGCGGACAGAGGCTGTCAGTCCGTAATCACCGAGCGCGCCGAGAATATCGCCTACGGTATCTGAGGCTGTAACGGAGATTGTGAAGGCTTTGCCGTTCTGTACACCTGTAATTGTCTGGTTTCCGCTCATACCGAGCTGGGAGAATTTTGTATCTTCACTCATCTGAACAGAAGTTGTGATGTAATTTGTTTGTTCATTCGCAATAGTCGTAGTGGTTTCGGTTTTTTGCGTAGTTACGGTGTACGTAGTACCGGCGCCCGGATTGACGGTAATTCCGAGAGCTTTTTTAAGATTAGACGATATTGATTTTATGTACGCGTTTTCGTTGCCGTCGATGTAGATTTTTCCGCCTCTTACGGACGTATTAAATCCGTAGTCTTGCAGGACTTCCGCAATATCACCGACAGTGTCGCTTGAAGTTACGGTCATGGTGAAGGTTCGACCGTTGTAGACACCGACTATTGTTTCGGAGTTTGATGTCATACCGAGCTGGGAGAAGAGAGTTTCTTCACTCATGAGAACTGAACTTGTTGTATATTCAGTTTTTTCGCTTACGGTTGTGGTTGTGGTTTCAGTTTTTTGCGTTGTTACAGTGTAAGTAGTACCGGCACCAATGTTTGAAGTTATACCTAAAGCCTTTTTGAGATTTGACGATATTGATTTCAGGTAAGCGTTTTCGCTGCCGTCAATATACAGTTTGCCGCCTCTTACAGACGTATTGAACCCGTAGTCTTCCAATTCATTTGCAATATCCCCGACCGTATCGCTTGAGGTTACGGTCATGGTGAAGGTTCGACCGTTGTAGACACCGACTATTGTTTCGGAGTTTGATGTCATACCGAGCTGGGAGAAGAGGGTTTCTTCACTCATGAGGACATTTTGAGTTACGTTAACGGTTGTTTCTACAGGAGTTGTGACCGTAGTTTTAATCGTGCTTGTTGTGTAGGTTTTACCGCTTCCGGCAGTGAGTTTAAGGGCTGATTCAAGATTGTCAGTCATACCCAGAATATAGTGAGAATCATCACCGCTCAGGGTAAGCTTTCCGCCGGAGACACTGGCTGCAATACCTGCATTTGCGAGCAGCGAGACCATATCAGAGAGGCTTGTATTGCCGTCTACAGAGATAGTTCTTGTGGTTGTTCCGTTTTGAACGGTTATGAAGTTTGAGCCCGTAACGCCGAGTGCGCCAAGCTGAATATCGGTATTTGCAGAGGCAAGCGTTACTGTTCCGGTGGAGCTTGTTTCGACTGTTCGGACGGTGTAGCCTTGACCGCCTGTATCCATAAGGTTCAGGGCGCTCTTGAGGTTGGTTGTTATGCCTAATATATAGTGCGTATCGTCGCCGGAGAAAGTGAATTTTCCGTTCGTGACATCGGTTGTTATCCCGACGCCTGCAAGAGCGGCTGCAAGCTGGCTTACGGTTGTAGAAGCGTCTACCGTTACTACACTTGTAGTTGAGCCGTTTTTAACTGTTATGTAGTTAGTGGAGTTGACTCCGACAGAAGAGAGCGCAACATTTGAGGCGCTGGAGCTTATGTAAATTGTGGAGATATAAGTGCTGCTTCCGCCCGAGCTTCCGCCGCCGGAATCACCGCCGCTTGTCTGGTTCGGAATAACAGTATACCCGACTCCGGACTCCATATTCAGAGCGACTCTCAAATTTGCGGTCATACCCAGAATATAGTGCGTATCATCCCCGACAAACGTGACTTTGCCGTTGGTGACGTAGGTCTTAATGCCGGCACTTTCAAGCTCTGTAACAAGCCCTTTATACGAAGAATTATAAGGGTTATCGTACCAATATGCACTACCTTGAAGCTCAATAGTTGTAATGGTACTGCCGTTCTGTATAGTAATATAAACGTATTCACTGTATCCTATACCTATATTCGTTAGGTCATCGTATTTATCGCTTCCAATAGCAGTTTCATATCTTGTACCATATTCACTTGTAGTCCAGTACGTCACCGCTTCGCTAGATGTAAGTTCAACGGGTCTTGTTGTGCCTTCAATGCCGGAGCTGCTTCCGGAGGAGGAGCCGTCATCAACTCCGACGAGGTGGAGCGCATTCGAAAGTTCGGCAGAGACTGAAAGGATTCTGTTTCCGTCGCCTTCAAGATTTACTTTGCCGTCTTCTATGGTAACTTCTATTCCGGCTTCATCGAGTTTGTCCACAATTGAATCAAATGCGGAAATTACAATATTTTTAGTACCCGAGGAGGTCTGTATAACGACGGTCTGCGCGCTGCATCCGTCACCCAGAAGCTCCCTTAGGGTGGTTTCAGAGCTTATCTGCTGCAGTTCCGGCTCCAATTCAGGAAGTGCCGACGAGTCTGTGTAGGTCCAGCCTTTTGCTCCCGAAAATCCAATCGCCTGTATATACTCTGCAGTAAACTTAGAACCTTCTACTCCTGTTATTCCTTTTGGCAAGTTGCCTGTACCAATACTATTAGTATTATTAGACGAATTGTAGTAAACTCCTGATGCGTTTATATAAGAGCCGTTTCCTATAACCCCGCCAGCATGATTTGTACCTTGTTTGGAGTGGCTTTCTCCTAAAGCAAAGCTTTTTGATATACTAATAGTTCTTGAACCCGTAACCCCGATCAATCCACCGGTATAGCCTGCACCAGACAAGGAAACGGATGTATAAGAATCTGAAATAGTTGCTTCAGCGCAGTTAGAGCCAATAAGCCCGCCGGCTATGGAGTTAATATTATTACCATTATCTGATATATTGCCGGTTACATAAGAATTAGTTATAGTTGTAGTTGAGTTTACACCTCCAATAAGTCCGCCGATGCGATTATAATTGCCTTGGAAGGTTATATCCACAATGGCATACGACTTGTCTATAGTTGTATCACTAAATGCTTCTGTAGTTCCGATAAATCCACCGATGTAAGCCACATCTGAATCGTCGTTCATGCTTATATTTACATAAGAATTGTTAATAGCAGCATTACCACGATTTTCAATAGATCCGATAAACCCACCGGCATAAGAATCGACGTAAGTAGAAGCTCCATCGCCATAACCATTTCGGGAATGTGAATATACACTCCCTGTAGCATAGGAATTTCTTATATTAACATTCCTAACGTTTCCTATAAACCCGCCAGAATAGCTATAACTACCACCAACACTACAACTTGAAGAGACAGTACTGCTGCCGGTTACACTAGAGTTAATTATAGATACTGTTGCTGCATCTCCGATAAAACCGCCGGAGTAAGTATCTCTCCTTCCTGTAGCTGTTATACTTCCTGAGACATAGGAATTTATTATATTAACGCTAACGCTTTCTGCATCTCCTATAAGCCCTCCGGACTTGGTATCCAAATTACTACCAGAAGCATTGACAGATACATTTCCTTCAAAATAAGAATTGTTTATATTAATAATGCCGTTTCCGACTCCAATGAGACCACCTGTATACCCTGCAAAATTCCCTGAATTTGATATATTACCGGTAACATAAGAATTACTTATAGTTGTATCAGTTGCCTCATTAATGAGTCCACCAACATAATTACTGTTTTGGTTAATACTAATATTTTTTATACCTACATTTTTTATCTCAGCTCCGTCAGTGCTATCAAACAGACTATCCTTGAGACCTGTAATAACATGTCCCTGACCGTCAAATATTCCGGCAAATGTACTTATCGGAGTCCAGCTGCTGTATCCGGATAAATCTATATCTTCTGTAAGAACAAGCGTTTTGCCTGCTAATGTATTAGAGCTGCTTACAAGATTCGCCAGTTCTGCCAGAACTTCTGCGCTTGCAATTCCTATTGTAGTATAATTCGTTATTACAGCATTTAAAAGTGTCGGGTCAGTAACTGTAATTTCCGGTGTTATTGTTCTGTCTACTGCGAATGTTGTCGAGACTTTGTTCGTAACATACACAGCAGAGCTTGACTGCATACTGCTGTAACCTTCCGAATCTCCGCCGGTGACACCGCCTGTACTGCCGGTTCCCCCGCCGCCCCCCGGAGAGGTTGTCGTAACAACTTTTGTATAATAAACTCCGCTCGAGGATGTCATATCAACCGCTATTGTCTCAGTTGTAGACGTGGTTATAACTGTAGAATAAGTCAATACACCCGAAGAAGTAGTATCAACCGCCGTTGTGGAGGTCGTAGTCAGTGTGGTTGTTGAATAAACCGTCGTCGTCTCTTCCGTTACCGTATTGTAATCAACAGCATTACCGGAAGATATTCCCGTACCTATCGTGCTTGTAGATGTATGTGTCTGGGTTGTCGTTGTATAAATAGTTGTCGTCTCTTCCGTTACCGTGTCATAGCCGACCGCATTACCCGAAGAAACCCCCGTTCCTATTGTACTCGTTGATGTGTGTGTCTGGGTTGTGGTTGTATAAATAGTCGTCGTCTCTTCGTGCACTGTATCATAATCAACAGCCGAGCCCGATGAAATTCCCGCGCCCGAAGTCGTAGTTATCGTAGTTGTTACAACCCCGACACCAAGTTTATCCATCAATCCGCCCGAAACATAATTGCCGCTTGTCGAGCTAATAGATACAACGCCGTCTTCCAATCTTCCCTTAATGCCAAAATCAGAAAGACGGTCAAACAAGCTCTCAAATGTCGTACTGTCAGTTACGGTAACGCTGCCGACTTTTACGCCCGTTTCGTCAAAAATGCTTATCTCTCCCTTGCCGTCCGGTACAAAATCAGTAATCTTATCGTACAACTGCGCGGTTCGAATCTCTGTATAATTCAAACCGTCACTCGTCTGGGTATTATGGTTTACGGAAGTCTTAAGACCCAGAGCAGAAATCAAATTAGTCGTACCGTCATTAGTTATCTCCGCATCAGTTATCGACAAAACACCGTTCTCAAACGACGCCTCAATACCCTCACCCTGCATAGCATCTACAAATTCCTCAATCGTAGAGTTGTTCGTTATCTGAAAACTGTACTCAACACCGTTTGCCTCAATCTTTACAGTACCGGCTTTTACGCCAAGTGTACTAAGTTTAGTCTCACCCGTCGCTGTCGCAACAATCGTATCAACCGTCGAAACTTCAAGATCACCGCTCTCATACCCGCCGGTCTCGCTTAAATTCAACGCCTCAACAATCCCCGTACCAACAGTCCCGTCATCCTGCACTGTCAAAGTGTCATCTATATCATCACTGTCAAGATTTACGCTGAATATCCCGCTCGTTTCATTGTAATTAGCGCTCACGCCGATATTCTGGAGTTTCTTAATCAAATCCTGTATCGTATCATCTTCCGCAAGCTCTAAAACGTGCTTCGTACCATTCACCGTAACCCCGATTTCTCCGGCTCTTACCCCGATACTCTTTAATGAAGAATCCAATGTAGCCGTCTGGGATTCAATAATAGTCTTTGTCGTGTTTAACCCGCTTATTGCCTGAGTCTCAGTCGCAAGCTTATCAACAAACACATCATAAGTACCCTCTTCTGCCTCCGTAGTAGCCGCTGCAGTTAAAACACTCGTATCAGTCGAAGTCGCAAGCTTCTGCGCAAAAATATCCATCGTCGGAATACCAAAACTCGCATCTGTTACCTTCTCAATCATAGATCTGAACGACGAGAAAAAGGACTTAATGTTGCTCAAAGTCTCCTGTAAAGATTCTACAGAAGTCTTTTCCTCTTCATAAGTCTCAACCTTAGCTTCTCTAAGCGCAGTCAATGATTCCACCCACGACGAGGTGTCAAGTCCTGATGCTAATCCGCTGAATGATATACTCATGTTTCGGTTCCTTTTTGGGTTACATTTTACAGTTTTAGTTATTGTTATTTTGGGATCCCCTCGCCCCGTGCCGGCGCCCGATTTGTAGTTATACGTCCGGTTGGGATATATTTACCCCGGGAGAGGGGCAGTAGTTCTTGAGCCGGAAAGCGAAAGTTGAGCGACTTTGCGTCGTTCCCTCGCCCCTTTGGGGAGAGGGTTAGGGAGAGGGGCTGATTTTCAGTTAATGTTGGGTTAGTAAACCCAACCTACATTTATCTGGAAAGGTTAGCGCAATTATCGGGTTTGTCATGTTTCACCCCCCTTCGACCTTCGGTCACTTCACCCGCAAGGGGGGCAGATGCGCTGGCGCTCGTTTGATGTAACACGGGTTGACCGACCTTGCGCCGTTCCTTCCCTTGAGGGAAGGTTAGGATGGGTGCTGATTTTAAGCTTATCACCCTCTCCATCTCTCCCTCATACAGGGAGAGAGAAGCTTCGCCGCTCAACTGTCGCGCCTTTAAGTGATCGACCTTGCGCCGTTCCTTCCCTTGAGGGAAGGCTAGGATGGGTGCTGATTTCCAAGCTTATCACCCTCTCCTTCTCTCCCTCATACAGGGAGAGAGAAGCTTCGCCGCTCAACTGTCGCGCCCGTGCCCGTAATTCAATTACGGCGGTGTATAAATTCTATTCTTATTCTGCATAACTATATCCTTATGGGGTAACTTAATTTCTGAAAGAAAAGGTACCGGCTTTCCCCGATACCCGCTCCTTACATAAAGAACGAATAATTTTTCGGAGCTTTTTGATATTGTTGTAAACTTATATAACGTGCTCCATCCGCACTTCTATTGGGCGCATAACATTTTCTATAAAATGTTATGCGAGATTTGGCTTCAAATATGCATGAATAAAGGATAGTTATTTTTAGTATATTTTTGAATTTTAAAAAGCAGGGGGTTCACAAATTTCTGTAATGTGCTATAATACTATATAGAAGTCTTATCAATTAAAATATATCGCATAACATTTTATAGAAAATGTTATGCTTTTAGTTTTTAAGAGGGTTTTAGGGGTAAATTTTGATAAATCTGTATTGACAGCCTTCTTACTTAATGCTAAAGTTAAGTGTCTTGGAATTAAGAATTATGGAATTAACTACCGAAGAAACTGTCACAAAATTATTGTCGGCCAATGAAGTTTTGCACGTTAAGCCGAAAACTCCCCTTATCTCAAATCCGTTTGAAACACTTGGCGAATTCCTGAAAAATGTTAAACCCGAACCATCCCCATACGAAGGAAAATATGTTTTTATAAAATAAAAGCCTCCCGTTTTAAAGGAGGCTTAATTATTATAATTCTGTTGTAAATTTATAACCGTTACGTTTTAGATGACCGGAGGCTGAATCATATTCATACTCTACGGATTTTACATCATCTTTGGCATACCGTGCGCCTTCACCGAATTCTTTTACTGTTACTGTATACAGTGGAGAATCTTTTGATTTCTGGTTAAAGTTGTATTTGTTCTTTTGTGAACCGTGTGCCGTACAGTCTACAGAGTATGAAATCTTACCGTCTTTATCCTGCTGTACACCGCTTATTTTACCTTGAATCCAGTGATCGGTTACTGATGTTGTATCTGTATTCTCTGCAATTTTTACGTCTATTCCCGCTTTTTCAAGTAAAAGCAATACTGATATATTGTTTGCATCTTTTATGACGCCGCCGTCTTTAATACCAAGCTTTTCAAGTAATGCTTTTGCTTGTTCAGGTGTTAACTTTGATATTTCTTCATTAGTTAAACCTTTTATCTGGTCCACTGTCAAATCTTCAGGATTACTACCGGTTTTATTCTCCGGTGTTTCGGTCTCGTTTTCATCGTCAATCTGTGTTACATCTTTGCCGAAGTCCTCAGACTCGATATCACCCCAGCCGCGTCTTTCTGCTATATCTTTCAAAACGTCAAGCCAGTTTTCATAATCTTTAGGATCTGTTTTGTCATGATGTCCTTCTGTCTTGCTTTCTTCAAGTGATTTCTTTATCTGATTGTATAATGTTTTTAACTCATCAGGTTTTAAGTTATCTTTTTTATCTAATAACTCATTTACTTTGTCACCATAATCAACGATTTTCTGTCTGTCAGGATCCTTGCATTCAAGATCTTTATTGCCTTCGACCGTATCTCTGTCACCGTCATCGCTTGCTTTCTTGCGTCTGACACTGCCGTCATCATCACCAACTCTTGAGCCGCCGCCGAACCAGCCGCCGCCCCAGGATGGAATGCCAAAGCCGCCAAAGCCAAAATTATTGAACATTGGGAATCCGAAACCGCCCATTCCGAAGCCGCCAAAGCCCATTCCGCCGCCGAATAAGCCGCTGAATAAACCTCCGAAAGCGTTACCCAATCCGAAGCCAAAACCGCCCCAGAATCCGCCGCCGTGCCCGTTACAGTCTATATTATATGTAGTATTAAATATACTGCCATAGTTATTTCCGCCCCCGCATCCGGAGTGGAACATCTCGTAATGTTTAAATGCACTGTGACAATTAATTCTGGTCATACTCTGTACCTCATTGTTCTTACATCTGTTATATATATAAAGTATGTAAATAATATTCATTTTCACAATTCGTATTATTTGTTACAAATCTTTACAATTGTATTAGGCAAAGTTTTGTCTAAGATTGCTTCGGGATGGTTTGGCTATTCCCTCGCAATGACGCCATATATCATACTGAATCCATTAATTTTGTAAAGTTTTGTAACAATATTCTTCAAATCCCTAAAGTTTTTGAAAATTATGCCGATATATGTATTACAGGGAACAAGGGTTTAATAATCTAACAGAATTTAGATTATTTACCAAAGAAGCTCGGAAAAGGAGCAAGGGATTATGGGATTAAACGTATCGGCATCAATGGCTTACAATCTAGACAACGGAGAAATTCTCAGAAACGCCGCAAAAAATATTCTAAACAAAGGCGGCGCATCTGAGGAGGCTACCAGAAACATTATTGAAAAAACTCTTTTCAATAATGATGCAGTTCTCCGTGAAGTTTACACAAATCCGCAAATGTCTGTTTTAAAAGCTTCTACACAAATTACACTCAATGAGTCATTGAAAGAAACTTTGAAGTATCTTAAAGAACATGCAAACAGAAAGGTTACAAAAGAACCTGTGCTCGGTGAATTATGGAATATTTTCACTGCTAACAACGAAGCTTCCGAAAAGAATCCGTACCACGGTGAATTATACGATTTTGAAATAGACAAGAACGCAAAAAATATTTTTGCGGCATAAAAAGATATCTCCTCACAATAAGGCGGAATTTGATTTGTCAAATTCCGCCTCCTCGTTTATAGTTTTATTTTTACCACGATTTTTTTTACATTTAATTTTTTATCAGGATTTATTGAAGGTTTATGCGCGTCCTGAGGAAAGAGTACCAAAAACTCACCTTCTTCTATAATCTCATAAGAATCCGGCTTATTACAGTTTAAAAACTCGATGTCTTCATCTTTATTATATTCTTCGGCTGCTGAACAGTCAGAATAATCTGCCACTCCTATTTTTTCGCGTCCTTTTATCATGAACTGAATATCTGCGTATTCTCTATGTGCTTCATATAAAGCGTCATCCTTTGTTTCATAGCTCTGAACATTTGCATAAATTTCATCTCCGGAAATCTTGTATCTGCCATCCGGAAGAGCTGTTAAATCACTATTCTTTAACCATTCAAATCCTTTTTTAAAATTTTCTGAAATTCCATAATAAATTTTTGCATGTTCTAATCTGTCTTTAATCATTATTAAATCCTCTCCTGTATACTTCGGGCGTGTATGTTTACTTACAAAACGAATTCATTTATCCCTTACCTTAATAAATCTTAACAAAATAATACAAAAAAGGCAATTTATAAAAAGAAAAATACTTTATATATTTGTAAGGTTAAAAGGTTAGTTTTAATGTTACGCAGGTTAGTAAAAGTTAGGTAGGTTCACTATGTTAATGGCATTCTGGGAAGTCCAGAGATTAACACGCGAAATAAATTACTTGGAGAAGCAGGCAATTGAGACCCGCACCCGACTTGAGCATTATCAAAAATATGCGAGTGTTCTTGGCGGTTCAAGTATTATGACGATGAATAACATCGCCGGACTTTCGCCTGAACTTTTACCGAGAGCGTCAATGTTTGCGCAGTTTTCTAATCAGGTAAGTTCAATGAGTGCCATGCAGAATCTTCAGACAATGAAGATGACCGGTATGGTGCCGTGGACAGGTAATCCTCTGGCGCAGTATCAAATAGAGATGAGTGCTTTTGCAAAATTTAAGGAAGAGTCTATGAAGGCTCTAAAACAGCAGGAAATTCAAATTTTGAATGAAAAAGAAAAGGAAATCCAGCTGGAGATGAATCAGATTGAACAAAGAATCAAGATGAAACGTGCAATGCTTGATTCAGTAAAACAATTAGCTTCCGAAGAGGCGCGGGATAGCGCACCTAAGTTCGGACTGGGATAACGTTTGATAAAAAATCTACTCTAAAAACTTTATAGTGTGTAGAAAATCGTGAAGTGTAGACCTATTAACTTAAAAAATTCCCCTCGCCTCTTCCTCAAAAGAGGCTTTTTATTGCGTTTATAATATGTCCTACAATTGTAATTTAGTATACAGGTATATCAATAGGGTTAAGTAACTTCACGCTCAGGACATCGCCTTTGTTGATAAAAACGTCCTGACCTTTTCTAAACATATCAGCAACACTGTCACCTATCCAGTAGCCTACACCGCCGATAAAACCTCCTATTGCACATATCGGAGCCGTCAGATATTGGATACCCGGAGCGGATTCACCGGCGCTCATTCCGTAAGCAGTAGCGTTTTTAGTAATTTCTACTCCGCGTTCATAATTTTTCTTCAATGCTTCACCATAACCGAGGTTTTTATATAAAGCTCCGTCATAATATATGTTATCAAACTGACAAACTGCCATATCTAAAGGTATTTGGCGCCCGTTTGGAGTTACTACGTGGTCAAAGTCCAGATAAAGTTTAGCGCCGCGAGAGAATCTTTTTGCTGTATTAACTTTATTAATACTTCCTCTGACAACAGAGCCGGAGGGTAAAATTACATTGGCATCTGTTGATAATTCATTCTTTAAGGTCGCAACAAAGGAATCTCCTTCACATCCTGAAAACGTACTTACAGGCTGTAAAAATTCAAGCTGGAAAACTGTTCCTGCCGGGATTCTCTTTGTTCTGGCATCAGCCTTAAATGTTCCTGCAAAAGCACTGAATGATGTCATGCATAAAGCAAGCATTAATATAATTAATTTTTTCATTGTTCTCTCCTCCGATACTCAGGTTGATTGTAACACATTAGAGAGCTAATTTCAATCAATAATAAAATTCTCTTCCTTTTTTGAGAAATGTTTAATCATCTCAGAAGCAGCTATTGCGGTAAACGGTACGCAAATAACAATTGCAATACTTCCTATAAGTGCTGAAGCGGTTTCTGTTACTACTTGATTAAGGTTGATAAATTTTTGCAGGTCGATATTTCCGGCAAGCAGTATTAGAGGCAGTGAGCCGCCCAGATAAACCAGTATAAGAGTATTTGCCATTGTTCCTATAATATCACGTCCGACATTCATTCCTGATATAAACAAATCTTTGACGGTTTTATTTTCATCCGTTATATAGATTTCATTAATAGTGCTTGCTATAGACATAGCAACATCCATAACAGCCCCAAGTGTAGCGACTATCATTGTGGAAATTGTTATACTTATGAAATCAAGTTCCGGATGCGCTGTATAGAGAAACATGGAGTTTTCTCCGGTGAATCCTGTAAGATGTGCGGTTAACATTGTTATATATGATAAAGCTCCAGCAAATAACAGGCTTAAAACCGCGCCAATTACTGCAGAAGAACTTTTCGCATTAAAACCGCCTACAAGATACATGGTGGCAGCTGTTGATATAACACAAATAATTAACGTTGCCAGAACCGGATTCATTCCAAATAGGATGAGTGGCGAGAGGGCGTGTGTTATAAGAATAACTGTTAAACCTATTGAAAACAGGCTGTAGAGCCCCTTTTTTCTCCCGATATATAAAAGAAGGACGCAGAAAATCAGCGAAAGCCAGCCGAGAGTACCGGCGCGCTTAATATCTTCTATAGAATATTCAATCCCGTTTCCATTATCTTCGGCGTGGAGTATTACTTTTGTATTCTTCTTGAGTTTTATGTCATAATAAGGGTTTCCTGTAAGCATATTATCAAGTTCTACAGTCTCACCTTTAAATTCGCCGCTCAGAAGTTTTACCAGAATACGTTGTTTTGTTTGCGAAACCGCATCATCTTCAAGATCAACGTATTCCACGCTCTCAACAACTCCTGTTTCTGACGGGAGAATTTTCCCTTCTTCATTGTCAGCAAATGCCGGCATGAAAATCATTGTAAATATGGCAAATACTATTAGTAAAAATTTCTTCATTAATATTCTCTCTTTATGCTGCAAGGTGGTTTAATATTTATTTCGAAACGATAGCGGGAGCCGGAGGCGGGAGCGTGTTTGAGAAATGAATATTAAATCACCGGTTATATCCTAATCTTCTTCTCCAAACAGTCTCGTCTGCATTGAAGGCATTTTTTTACCCAGATGTCTGTAACCTTCCGGTGAAACTTTTCTGCCGCGCGGAGTTCTCTGCAGCAAGCCGGCTTGCAGAAGGTAAGGCTCGCAGACATCTTCTATTGTTCTCACATCTTCACTCAAAGCTGCCGCAATAGTCTCAACTCCGACAGGTCCGCCGTCATACTTTTCTATAATAAGATTCAGCAGCGCTCTATCGGTATTATCAAGCCCGAATTCATCTATTTTTAAGATATCAAGAGATTCATTCGCAACTCTTTCGTCTATTTTGCCGTCATATTTTACTATGGCAAAATCAGAAACTCGCTTTACAAGCCTGTTTGCAATTCTCGGCGTGCCGCGAGAGCGCATAGCAATAGCTCTGGCTCCGTCGGGAGTTATATCAATTTCCAGAATTTTTGCTGTTCTTTCTACAACCTTAGCAAGCTCTTCTACTGTATAGAATTCAAGGCGGTGAATCATTCCGAAACGGTCTCTTAGCGGGCTTGAAAGTTCCCCTGCTTTTGTGGTTGCACCTATTAGAGTAAACTTAGGAAGCGGAATACGTAAAGTCTTAGCAGTCTGCGTTTTGCCGGTAGTCATATCAAGGGTGAAATCTTCCATTGCCGGATAAAGAATTTCTTCCGCAACTTTATTTAGACGATGAATTTCATCTATAAATAAGATTTCTCCACCTTTAAGAGACATTAAAATACCTATAATGTCTCTCGGGCGCTCAAGAGCCGGCGCTGAAGTTATTTTAATTTCAACACCCATCTGAGAAGCTATTACACCGGCAATTGTAGTTTTACCCAACCCCGGCGGTCCGTAAAAAAGCATGTGGTCTAAAGGTTTATTGCGTCGTTTTGCGGCTTCGAGAATAATTTTCAAAGTCTCTTTTAAAGAAGTCTGCCCGATGTAACTTTCAAAATCTTTAGGTCTTATAGTATTCTCAAAAGTGTTATCGTATTCGATTGTCTCAGGCTTAATTACCGGATTTTTCTTAACCCTCTTTTCTAACCCGCTGTCGTCTGATATTATTGCCATAAATAAAGTTTAGCACAAAGCGGAGTAAAAAAAAAGAAAATTCGATAAGTTAATGCCGGCGTTGTAAAGCCGATTTACAATTTATTATTGGTTTTTAAATATACACCTAATTTTGTTGTTGGGCAGGTATGCCCAACCGACTTTACCCTTGTCCAGACATTGGTCTTGTCGTTTTACTTTCCAGCCCAATACATTTCCTTTTTACAGACATAAGACTTGTAGTTTTACCTTCCGGCTCAATACATTTACCCCCCTCCTCGTGACATAAGACTTGTAGTTTCACCTTCCAACCCAATACATTTACCCCCCTCGTGACATAAGACTTGTAGTTTCACCTTCCAACCCAATACATTTACCCCCCCCCTAGCAGACGCGGTTGGTATTTACACCTTTTATGTAATCTCTTATGAGGTTAAAAGTTTCAGAAAGGATATAGTCTATGGATTCTTTTGTATTGTATCCGATATGCGGAGTTATTATTACATTTTTCATTGAAAAAAGTTTTTGAGTAATAAGCGCTGTCTCTACACAATGCTGAGCGGTTTCTTCCATAACCGCTGCCATTTCCCCTTTATATGTACTTATAAATTCGCATTCAAGTACGTCAAGTGCCGCTCCGAGAACTTTACCTTTCACAAGGTTATCATAGAGGGCTTTTATATCCAGAAGCTCCCCGCGGGCAGTGTTTACAATATATACACCGTCTTTCATCTTATCAAATTGTTCTGTAGATATCATGTGATAATTTTCTCCGTTATATGGAAGATGGAGCGTTATTATATCAGATTTTTCAAGCAATTCATCTAAACTTACAAACTCGCAGCTTCCTGTTAATTCCGGATTTTTCATATAAGAATGGATAAGTACTTTCATTCCGAAAAAGTGTGCAATCTTAGCGACAGCTGAACCAATTGCCCCGCAACCTATTATACCTATGGTGTATGAACTTAAAACTCTGCCTTCATAATTTTTATGATTGATTGTATGCTCCTTCATGTCATAATATGCAGGAAGCAGATTTCTTATAAGTGCCAGTATTAGTGCTGTTGAATACTCTGCAACGGAACTTCTTCCGTATTGTTCTATATTAAATACTGCAATATTATGATTTGTGCAATAATCCAGATCAATGTGTTCAAATGCACTTGAGCGGGTTGAAACTATTCTGAGGTTCTTAAATTTTGATAAAACCTCTTTTGTTAAATTAGAAGTTGTAAAAACACTTATTATATCCGTATCATTCAGCGTATTTTCGTTTATAACAGTTGTTTCATTAAGCGGTTCATTTATGAACGTTATTTCAAAATCTTTTAAGTCGTTAGTATTGAAAAATTCTTTTTCAGAATCACGGAAATCAAACATAAGCATCTTCATCAGAAACAGTCTCCTTTTATCATTCAGTATGGAGCTATCTGATAAAAAAGATATTCTTCACACGGGCAATTTAATATTACTATGCCTGGGACATTTTAAATGCAACGGCCTGCAGATTTGAATAATCTTGCATTGCAAAAGCTTCATCAACAGCGAGTCTGCCGTAGAATATACTATCCGAAACAGCCCTTCTCTTTTGTGAACCTGCTGCGGACATTTCTGTCATATATTGCTGCGCTTCTTTTTTCTTGCTGCCTGTAAGTTCAGAGAAACTCAAGCCCTGAGTAACTTCGGCATATTTTTGCGAAGCTGTCTTATAAGCGCCTATTGCGGCATTATATGCATCACCTGCCAGTCCTTGCAGAGCAAGCCAGTGATTTTTCCAGCCTTTATGGAATTCCTTTCTCTCTTCAAAACTGGCATCCAATTCTTCCCAATGGCTATTTACACCAAATAAATCGTTAGGATCAACCTCAACAAGCTTTCCGTCAACTTCAACGTACCATTTGCCGTCAGCTTCTCTGCTTGCCGGCATGTATTGTCCGTTTATCCAGACTTTTGGTTGTTGTGATTGATTAGATACGTGTACCACGTGTTTATACTCCTTGTTATATATATAAAGTTTATATCTCTGTAAAAATTGCCTTTTTTGTAAACAATCTTTAACTTTATTTAAGATTTGTAAAAAAATCAAAAAAAAGAGTTTACTTTCGTTATATTATGTTGCAATAATGTTAGTGTAAGAAGTATATATCACAAATCTAATAAGTAAAGAACAAGTATTTCAGGATGAGTATTTTGTCAAGGATGGTAACAACGGTTTGTGAACGGATGAGATAAAATACTAAGGAGTAAGTCTCCAATCTTGGAGGAAAGTTCGAAAAATACATGGAATGTATGTTTTGAATAAGTGGGGCAGGCAAAGGATGCCGGCAAGCTTATGAAAAATGTGTAGTCAATCGTTTTAAACAATTAAAGGGTAATCTTTTGGATTGTGATGTAGAGGTACATATCTAAAAAAGAAAGAGAGTATACACAAAAAGAACCTTGTAAAAAAGGCTTAGTAGGGCTGATTCTATGGTTAGATTCAGTCACGGGCGATGCTGCGGGTAAATGAAAACGGCGGGCAAGAAAAAATTATAAGTATCCGCCATTGCGAGAAGCAGGAGTGACGAAGCAATCCGGAAGAAATTTATAGAGATTCTTCGGACTTATGTCCTCAGAATGACAGCACTCCGGGAATCAAGCCCACAAGTTTACAGTCATTCTGAACCCGGCGACATTTTAAGGGTGAAGAATCTCTTTAACTTGTAAAAAATGAATCCCACACCCGAATTTCTAGGCTTATAGTTGTTCACTATGAAACTTCGCCCTCTCTCGCAAGAGACGAGGTGGAAGCAGAAAAACAATAAAAACAAATAAATAAATACTGCACAAGGATTGTGCAGTATAGGGGCAAACTGTGCTTTTTAGCCTTTTGCACCCATTGAAGTGCGTATCGAAGAGAAAGAGAAAGGAGATCCCAACTATGGCACTCACAATCAACACAAACATTTCGTCGATCATTGCTCAAAGGAGCTTGAACAGTGCGACGTCAAACATGAACACCTCATTAGAGAGAATGTCTACCGGTTACAAAATTAATCATGCAAAAGACAATGCTGCCGGTTATTCAATTTCAGAACAGTGGCAGACTCAGATTAGTTCACTGGATGTTGCATCAGACAACGCTGCAATCGGTTCTGACCTGTTAACAACTGCAGAACAAAGCTACAGCTTATTGTCTGATCACCTGCAGCGTATCAGAGATCTGACAGAGCAGGCTGCAAACGGTACTTACGCTTCTGCATCTCTCAAAGCTATTCAGGCTGAAATTTATGCCAGACTTGATGAAGTTAATCGTGTTGCCGCAAACTCAGAATTTAACGGCATTAAATTAATGTCATATATTGAAGACGGAGTTCCCGAAGGTGTTGGTATGACTCAAAATGGTATCAATATTCAGGTCGGTTTGTATTCTGATGCTAACAGTGTTATAAATCTTGATGTAGATTTATTCAGAAGTGCAACTATAAGCGGTTTGTTCTCTTTAACCCAGAGTACACAAATCGTAAACAGAGACGAATTTGGCGATCCGGATCGTGTAACTCATACATTACAGGAAGTTCTGGATGGTGCCGGTGATGTAACTATTACCGATTTAAATACAGAAGAACAACTGAGACTTTTTGCGGCTGCATGCAGCGGGTTATACTATGAGGGAAATGGCGAATATCATTTATTATCCGATGAAGGGCTGGATTACGGTGCTTCTGCTATGCTAGGATTTATTGATAATGCTATTGATGAAATCTCTGACAGGGTGACAAGAATCGGTGCTGCTCAAAACAGAATTGATTCTGCAATATCAGCACTTGATGTACAGTCACAAAACCTCGTATCATCGCTGTCTACTCTGAGAGATACAGATGTTGCAGAAGAATCTTCAAACTACATTCAGGCACAGATTTTGCAGCAAGCATCTGCAACCCTGTTGGCAACCGCAAACCAAACACCAAGTATCGCATTGAACTTAGTTTAATATTTATCAAGAATATATTTAAAATATTCCTGATATCAGCGATGAGAGGTGTTTATGAAAAAAAGGACGAATATCATGCTGGTGTGTTGATTAGGGATAGTATTAATAAAAGGGAAAGCCCGAAAAGGTTTTTCCTTTTTACTATATTTTTAATTGCCATATAAACTAATTTACCCGATACCACGTTTATGCTATTATTCAAACCATGGAAAGTGTAACATCATTAATAAAAGAAGAGTTAGAGCGGGTAAATGAAGAAATTTCCGGAATCACAATAGAGTCCGAAAATATAAAAAAAATGCTGCAAGAACTCTTGCAATCCGGCTCAAAGCGTATCCGTACTATTGTTTCCGCTATCTATATAAAAGCAAACAACAAAAAGGTTTCAGAAAACATTATACAGATTCTCTCAGCAGGAGAAATTATTCATAATGCTTCGCTTTTGCACGATGATGTTCTGGATGATGCTTCTGCAAGAAGAGGTAAACCTTCTTTTAATACTGTATTTTCTCCTAATTTATCAATACTTACCGGAGATCATCTTTTATCTGCAGCGACACAAAAATTATTAAATATTGATAATAAAGAAATTTTACAAATATTTTTAAAATGTACTAAAGAAATGTGTGAAGCGGAGATAAATCAGTTTTTTATGCGCGGTTCAGTTCCTGCAATCGAAGATTATATAAAAATATGCGAGGGTAAGACCGCAAGTCTTTTTGAAGCTATTCTGGAAAGTTGTGCTGTTATTGAGAGTCTGGATAGAGAGAAAGCTGTAAGGTTTGCAAAAAACTTTGGTGTATTTTTTCAGTTAAAGAATGATTTAACCGGGCAATCAATCGAATCGGATAAAAAGAATAAAATTTTTACTCCGAAAGATATATTAGGTGTTGAAAAAACGATGGATTTAATAGATAATTATCAGGAAAGGATAAGAAGAGATATCGGACTTTTGCCTGATAATATATATAAAGAAGGGCTGGGAGAATTATTAAAAAGTTTATGATTGATAAAAAAAAGCTAAAAGCAAATATAAAAGAAACAATTGATACTATTGTTTTTGTCGTTATAGCAGTTATTTTAATAAGATTTTTTGTTGCTGAATTAAGATGGATTCCGTCAGGTTCAATGAAGCCTACGCTTGTTGAGGGTGACAGAATTGTCGTAGAAAAGCTTACTAAATTCCCTAATCTTATAAAAACACATAGCTTTGAAAACACTCCTAAACGCGGCGATATCATGATATTTTACCCGCCTTTCGTAAGACTTAAAACTACTCCGTGGGCAGTTTTCAGCCGCCTTACAGGATTCTTCTGCAAAGATGTTGCATATATAAAAAGGGTTGTCGGGCTTCCGGGCGAGAAATTGGAAATTAAACAATTGGAAAACGGTGCTTACAAAGTTTATATAAACGATAAACCTCTGGAAGAAGAGTACATAATGAGTGAGTATGATTTCCACAAGTGCAAGTCTGATATGTATTGCGGACCTTTGATTATTCCGGAAGGACAGTATTTTATGATGGGAGATAACAGAGGTAATTCAATGGACAGCCGGTTCTGGGGAACTCTGCCTAAAGAAAGGTTTATAGGTCGTGCCGTATTTTTATTCTGGCCATTGACTCATATAAAAGGTTTACAGAGTTAAAGAGATTCTTCACCCCTGAATTATTGTCGGGTTCATAATGACTGCAAGCTTATAGGCTTGCTTCTCGGAGTGCCGTCATTCAGTGGACGTAAGTCCGATGAATCTCTTTAACTTATGCTAAACTCCGGATATAGCACATTTTATCCGGTCAAGTTAAAACTACCCCATTTACAATTCAGAAAAACAAAACTAAAGTTATAGAAATTTCTAACTTATTGAGAATTTAATTTTTCCTAAAACGTATTTATTATGGTAGTGTGAAGGACTAAAATCCTTCAGAACAGCTATCACAATTGTTATTGCCGATTTATTTGGCATGACTGTTGTTATGTTCATGGAAGAAGTAAATAAGAAAAGGAGATCAAAAGAATGGCTTCAATCACTATTAACACAAACCTTGCCTCTCTGACGGCTCAACGTAACCTGTCAGCGGCAACAAGCAGTATGAATACTGCAATGGAAAGATTATCAACAGGTTTTAGAATTAACTCTGGAGCGGACGATGCAGCAGGCTCTGCCGTATCAACATTAATGGAAGCACAAATATCAGGTTATGATGTTGCTGAATCCAATACAACAATGGGATTATCTCTTTTAGACACGGCAGAAGGTGTTCTCGATATTGTAGGTGATTATCTTCAGCGTATCAGAGACTTGACCGAGCAGGCAGCAAACGGTACTTACGGTACATCTTCAATGCAGGCGATAAGAACTGAAGTTCAGCAGAGAATGTTAGAAATTAACCGTTTGTGTCAGGTTATTGATTTTAACGGTATAAAATTATTAGATGGTACATCATCGGCATACTTAAACGGAACAGGCGTAAACCTGCAGGTAAGTAATAACTCCGGTATAGAAAATATTATTAATTTAGACAGCTCTTTATTTGCATCTGCAACTTGTACGGCTTTGTTTATTAAAAATGAAGATGGCAGAACCGAGGATAACTGGTTCTTAAGAGGACAATCCGATCCTACAAACGGCGGTGCGCAAGCTGCAACAGGCGTAGATATAAATTATGAAACACCTGCCCTTCTGGCAAGAATTACAGGGCAAACTGTAACATTAACTAACGGTAAAACTTATGATTATTCGAAGTTGGGTTATACAGCAATAAAAGATACTATATATGATATTAATAATGATGGTACAGGAGAAAATAGTGTTTCAAGTATAACTGCAATATGTGATGCCGTTTATACTGACGACTCTACTTCCCGTGAATTTTTGCAATTCATCGACGAAGCTATCGAAAACGTATCAGACAGAAGAACATTAATCGGTGCTTATATGAACAGAGTAGAGTCAGCTGTT
>CALUVI010000042.1 GCA_944324185.1 Candidatus Gastranaerophilales bacterium
AATTTTATATACGGCATCTTTAATCAAAAACTTTAATATATTAAGCTTAAATTTTACAATTTGTTACATAAGTATACAAAAATACATATAAATAGCGGCTTTGATTTTTTGATTAGTATAAACAATATTTAATAGCTTCAATCATTGAATTAGGGTTGGCGATATTCTTACCTGCAATATCAAAAGCAGTTCCGTGGCTTGGAGAGGTTCTTATTATATCCAGACCTATAGTCATGTTGACGGTTTTTTCCGAGGCAATTGCTTTGATAGGAATTAATCCTTGATCATGGTAGCAGGCAATATAGCAGTCGTAAGGGATTTTCTCTTCTTTAATATAATTCTGTACTGCTTTTACAAACAATGTGTCTGCAGGAAGCGGGTTTGTAATATTTATCCCTCTTTTTCTGACTGCTTCTATTGCAGGAAGTATTTTTTCCTCCTCTTCTCCGCCGATAAGCCCGTTTTCTCCGGCATGAGGGTTAAGTGAACAAAGAGCAAAAGAAGGCTTTTTTATCATTAGTTTATTCTGGAAAAAGCTTCTCAGGCGCTCTGTTTTTTCAATAATCAATTCTTTTGTAATCAAGCCGCTGACTTCTTTTAACGGAACATGTCTGGTTAAAAGAAGGATGCGAAAATCTTTTGAAACAAATAGCATTTCCGCCTTCTGCCCGTCATGTGCAAGGAATTTTTCAAGAATTTCCGTCTGACCCGTATAATTATGTCCCGCAAGGTTCATTGCCTCTTTTGAGGTAGGCGCGGTTACAATAAATTTAGGCTTTAATTCGCAAGCCTTTTGAAGAGCGCTGAAAGCAAAATCGCCTGCTGAAGCTGAAACCTCACCAGGAACAATTTTTGCGGGATAATCAATTTCAATAACTTCATATTTATTATTTATACTTCCGTAAGTGTTTAGAATTTTAGAATTAGAAATAATAACTATGTCTTTAGACGGCAAATTAAGCAAATTCAACGCTTTTATTGTAATTTCTGCGCCGATTCCGTTCGGATCTCCCGTAGTTATAACAATTTTATTTTCATAATTATTCATGGTGCTTAAAATAATCTAAAATTTCTATTAAAGTTCTTGTATTTCCCAGATTTCCTGATTTTGTAACAATCCATCTTCCTTTAACGTCCTGACAGAGTGAAATTGCAGGAGCAACTTCATCTACAAGCTTTAATTCATGGGAATTTATAGTTCTGCAGCATTTATAAGAAGTTTCTCCGCCCAGAGTAATCAGTATGGCGTTAATTTGTCCGAGAACTTTTCCGGTAAGTTCTGCAAGATAGTCGGTTATCATTGAAGATAATTTCTCTTTTGTTAACTCTGCATTAAAGGAATCATCTGAAAAGCCGTCAAAATTAGCAATAAGGTTAGAAGTATGAACCGTAACCGTAACTCCGCTTTTTAGGTTTGTAACAATTCTTTCTACTATATCATCATCAACACCATCAAGAATATCAGCAACTTCCAGCGGTATAAAATTAACGTTTTCATAATCGTCAGATTGTTCCAGTTTTGTAATCTGTTCGGCTGTTATGTTTGTAGCGGTTCCTGACACAATAAATTTAGGAAGTTTTTCCAGCTTAATCGGTTCCCGGGTTCTTTCTATCCCTGCAAGCCAGCATTTGCCGAGAACCTGAGCGCCTGCTGCCGTTCCGGCCGGAAGAAGTTTTTTGTCGCATTTTTTTATTGCAAGCGCAAGCTGTTCAATATCTGTAATAGATGTAGAATCAGCAATTATAAGTTTTTTGCCTTCTTTAATCAACTCATTAATTTTGATTAAAATAGGTCCGGCGCCGTTCATAATCGTCTTTAAATCAATAGTTCCGACTAAATCTTTTTCCTTTTCTTCTAACTGGGAGCGTAAAAGTGTCGGTATATGAGATTCCAGAATCGGAGAGTGCGGATCCATTGCAATCTCCGTTCTGCCTATAGGAACACCTTTAAGCAGATGATATCCGCCTACTGTTATTCTTCCCTCCTGCGGGAATGCCGGAATGATTATTGCGGCGTCATATCCGAGAATATTGAGCATGGCAAGTGTTTCGCGTGCAATGTTGCCTCGAAGTGTTGAATCAATTTTTTTGTAATAATATTCAAACGAAAAATTGTCAACAAATGATTTGACAGCAGCTTCCACTTTTTCAACCGCTTCATTGCAGGCAATATTTCTTGATTCTGTAGAAATCGCCCATACTTCGGTATCTCCTTTATTTATGGGAATATATTCGCTGTCCAGCAAAATTTTTGTATTTGCTCCGCGCAGGTGAAACTGAAGTGCAGTATCGTTTGCACCGGTTAAGTCATCTGCAATTATTCCAACTATGTCTGAAAATATCATTGTTCGGCGTCTCTTTTTGATCCAAGTAATCTTACGTTATTTGCAACAATGAGAAATCTTTCTCTCTCTTCTCCGGTCTGATCTGTCCATTTGCTTATGGAAATTCTTCCGTCAACAACAACCTGACGACCTTTTTTTATGTATTCTCCGGCAAATTCAGCCTGCTTGTCCCAAACTTCAATATTATACCAGTCGGTGACTTCTTCTTTTGTTTTTGAATCCCATCTGCCTACTGCAAGTGAAAATGTTGTTTTAACTTTTCCTGATTCAAAATATTTAATTTCAGCGTCCTGACCGGCTCTGCCAATAATTGTGGCTGTATTCATCAATCTTCTCCTTACCAATCTGATTAATCACATTATACCATGTATTAATTTTAAAACGATTAACTATTACTAATTGTAAATTTTTTAAAACAACTAGCAAAAAAATAAATTATCAGTTTTAAAATAATATGTATTAAGGAGAAATTAAGTGATATTAAGTGTTAATTCTGCGGATAGAGTCTTTTTCTTAAAACCGGTTGTAAAAAAGTCTGAAAATAAAAATAGTAATGCTCTTATTGCAGCAAGTGATAACAGTGATATTAAAGGAGTTCCGAGAAGTTATATTACCTTTAAACAAAAAGAGGAAAGGAAGATTAATTTTACCGAAGATGCGGAACATTTGCTAAATGGTGCCCGTGAAGTTGCAATGCGGTATCACCATACGGAAATATTGCCGCAGCACATAATACAGGCGTCTATAGAGGAGACACGGAATAATATAGAAGCTTTAGGAGAAGAAACTCTGGATACGGGCGCATTTGCAAGTGTTTCTGTATTAAGCCGCCTTGCTAATGATTATGCAAAGGTCAATCTGCTTTCTACAAGTGAAAACAGACAATTTTTAAATTTAATGCTTGATGATTTGGAAGAGAGTAACAAGGAATCTTTAAACAATATTCATGCAGATGCAGAGGGTTCTGTTGATGAACTTAATCTCTCGACACCGTTGGAAAAGAAGCTGCAAGAATTGGAAAAAAATATGCATTCTGTTAATGCTTATGTACTTCTCGGTACGGCAATGAATACGCTTACTGCAGAGAATATTCTGTATCCGACTGAATTTCTCGGGAGTTTAATCAGTTTTTCGGCATATAAAAGTTCAGAAAATGTAAATAAGAATTATATTAAAGCTTATGATAGTAAGGCTATAGAGGTATGGAACAAGCTTGCTCTGGGCTCTAACATGATAGTAACATACAGTGACTCAAAAGAAGCAGAGAGAATTACTGCAAGTATATTAAAAACAATAAATCGTCCTAAGTACGGTAATTTTAATGCAAAAAATACGTCTATATATGTAATGACAAATGAGGTAACTGATGGTATTGTGCTTAAGGAGTTATCGGAGTTAAAGGAAGCATTGCCGGATACTCGTAAAATTGTAATTGTTAATTTGGATAATTTGCTTGTAAATTCAGGTTCACAGGAAGAGTTAACAACTTTTAATAATCTTGCAGCTATTATGTCCAACTCTGATGACAATTTGAAACTTATTCTCTTCCAGAATGATGATGTTTATTACAAGTTAAAGTCAGAACCTGCTATGGAAGCAGTATATAAGAATACGGTTACTTATGCAATTCCGCAGATTCAAACTTATGAAGCGCGTGCAATGCTGAATAAGAATATGCTTAAAGATGTTAAAACTCCGTTTACAAAAGAGGCTAAGGACAGAGCAGTTTTCCATGCCGCAAATTTAGACGGAATTTTTCCGGATAAAGCGGTTGATTTGATGAAAAGAATTGCAAACTATTACGGTAATTCAAAAAAGAAAATTACTGCCACTGATGTTGATGAATTTGCGCAAATCGGATACGAGTTGTTTAAAAATAAATCAGACCAGTCTAAAATTGTCTATGATACCGGAAAAACTCTTGAGTCTTTGTATGGCAAAGAAACGACCAAAAAAGATATTGAAGCTATAATAAGACAAATCAAAACCGGCAAAATCGGAACAAGAGGTATAATTATTTCTTCAAAGGATAATGAAGCCGGCTCAGGCAGGCAATATACAGCGGAAACTATTGCCGGCGAAGCCAAAATTCCGTTTGTGGCAATAGATACAGCAGATTTTGCAGCTGCAGAAAGAGATATAAACGGGACGGTAATTGATTCTCCAAAAAATGAAATGAGCAGAATATTTGCGGAAGCAAAAAATGCCGCAAGACAAAACCAGTACAAGACTGCAATTGTATATATTAATAATTTTGAGGAATTTGCTTTTTCAAGCCCTTATTTGCCGGGTTACAGACAGGCAATGTCGCAGCTTACAAATGAAATGCAAGCTGCCAGACAGGAAGATGTAAGTATTCTTGTAATAGGCTCGACCGACGAGTATTATGCTCCTATAATTCCAAAATTTATCAGAGGTTTTAATCAGTCTCTATCAGTGGATTCTCCTGCATTTAATAAACGTGCAAGAAAAGAAGTGCTGACGAACAGAATAAATGAAGTCGGTTTGCCGCTTGCATATAATAAATTAGAAGAAAAAGATTATATGCTGGAAAGGCTGGTAAAACTGACTGAATACATGTCGTTTGTAGAAATAAAATCTCTTATTGATAAAACTATCCAGATTATGTACGAGCGCAATAAGCAGAAGGCTTCGATGGGTGAATTTATAGAGGCATATTTGCAGCTGGCAACAGGCAGAACTTCGTATCCGGAGATGCCGGAGTTTAATAAACAGGCGACAACTTCTCACGAATGCGGACATGCGACAAATCTGGAGGTTATGAAAGATCTTCTTGCAAGAAAAGGCAAACCGTGGCATCAGTCAAGAGATGTTAATTTCATTACTCTGGATCCGAGGGGAAATTTCTTAGGTGCGGTGTTTGAAGGAAGTCTCGGGAATGCCGATTATCCTTTTGAAGCAATGTTTACTACCCTTGTATGCTGCTTTGGCGGGTATTCCTGCGAAAAGTTGTTTTTCGGAATGGACGGGTCAAACGGAATTTCACAGGATCTGGCACAGGCAACCGCTGCTGCAAAACGGGGTATAGAATACTTCGGTTTCGGGCATAATACCGGAAAAATCTCTAATGCAGTGAAGATTCAGTCTCCAACATTTTATGAAAAAGTTTATAAGGATTTAGATATTATACTTGAAAATGCAAAATCTGCTTCTGATTTGATTACAGAAACATTTAAGTCGTTTAATGAGTGGTTTACGAATAAATATTCAAAACTCATAGGTTCAAACGATTGTATGGTTGACGGTGATGATTTCAGACGTTCACTCCAGGACTGGAGAAAAGCTCTCAGTGCTGATAAGAAAGAAGAGATTAATATTCTGGAAGATATGATTATGGATATCATTGACTCTTCCAAAAAAGGGATTAAATACGGACAGCTTAAAGCAATAAAAAAAGCGGTAAAATAAATTTACCGCTTTTTATGTTTTATTTAATTTCTATTTAGTTTCTTTTTTCACCGGAGTAACCTGTTTTGCAATTTTTTTCGGGTTAAAAGATTCGTTTAAGTATTCTATTTTTGCGTTCTTCATTAATCCGTCTGTCAGATTTTTGAGAACTTCAACCTGCTTTTGGGTTTCTAAGTAGAATTTGATTTCATCTTTTACTTTTGCAAAAGGAATAGAGCCTGCAGCCATTCTGTCAGTTACTTTTATAATATGGAAACCGTAAGGAGACTGGACAAGAGTTTCGCTTATTGTATTTGGTTTCATTGAGAAAGCTGCATTAGCAAATTCCGGAACCATTGCTTCTTTAGGGAAGAATCCTAACTCGCCGCCACGTTCTCCGCTTGCTTTGTCATCGGATTTTTGCTGTGCAATTTTTTCAAAGTTATCCGGATTCTTTTTAACTTCTGCTAATATTGATTCTGCTTTTGCTTTTTGCGCGGCAATTTGTTCTTCTACTTTTTTATTAAGCTCAGTCGGATCGATATCCGGATTTTTAGCTTTAATTTGCTGAATCATTTCCAGCATGTTAGCGGAAATTAAGATGTGAGAAGCTCTTACCTGCTCGCCGTGGGTGAATTCATTTTTGTGAGTGTTGTAGTATTTTTCAGCGTCAGCATCTGTAACGTTTACTTTTTGAATAGAATCTACGAGTTTTTTGATTTTGATTTGAGTTTTCAAATCTTCTGTAAATTGGGCATTCGATATATTTCTTTGCTTGAGAATACTGTTAAGTTGATCTTTAGAACCAACACGGTCGATAATAGTTTTTAATTCTTTTTGAACATCTTCTTCTGTAGCTGTAATTTTGCGTTTAGCAATTTCCTGATCGAGTAAAGATTTTATAATAAGCTCGTTAACGATTTTATCTTTAAAAATTCCGTACATAGGGTTTTCGTCGGATTTAACAAAGTTTTTAGAACCGCCGAAAGATTTCAGAAAAGATTTGTCGATGGATTTGTCAAAAGCTTCATCAAACTGAGCCTGAGTAATAACAGTTTCATTAACTTTAATAATACCTTCCGATTTTTGAAAGAGTGTGCAGCCTGATAATAACACTGTAGATAACGCAATGCATGTTAATAATTTTTTCATTTAATACTCCTCTTATTTACCAAAATTATATACATTTATAATAAATCAAATCTGCAAAAATGTTAAACATATATTTACGCTTCTTAATAAAAAGCTTTATTTACCTGAAAGGAAAAAAAAACGTTAATTGAGCGACAGCGCGCGTTCCCTCTCTATATGAGGGAAGGTAAGGATGGGTGATAATTTTAAATTTTTTAGCCCCCCACCCGAATTTCTAAGTTTCGCCTTCGGAGCAAAGCTCCTGTTGGCTCAATCCGTTCACTATCCGGAGGGATGTCTGTATTGGCTGTTTCACCCGCTCCGTCCGCAAATCCGCTCTCCCGTAAGGGACGAAGGGGACATCACGCTTAGCATTCAGCATACCCTCCCCTTGTGGGAGGGTCGAAATCTTTGATTTCGGGGAGGGGTTTTATACAGATATTGCATCAGTAATTTTAATGCCTAAAATTATCTTGGACAGTTGTGCACAAAGGTAGAGGGGAAATGCGTTAATCGGACGACAACGCGTATTCCTTCCCCCGCAAGTAGGGGCAGATGCTTCGGCGCTCATTTGTCGTGACATGAATTGAGCGTTAGTGCGTGTTCTCTCTCTCTGTAAAACATCCTGCTTGTAAACTAATACATTTACCCCGGAGAGGGGCTGAATAATCTCTCAATCTGCATACAAATGTAAATTTATGTAAACTTAATTAGTACAAAAAAGCAATTTTTCGAAAGTAATTGTTTTAATTATAAATGTAGAAAATAAAGTGTGAGGTAAAAATATGTCAACAACAATTAATCCAGCAGGGGTAAATCCAGCAGGGGTAAGTACGGCAGGGGGAAACACAATAGGAGCAAATGCAATGAAATTGAGAGCTGAACAACCGGCAGAAACTTCTGTAACCGGAAATGTATTGAATCAGAAGGCTGAACAGCCAATTGAAGCTCCTGCAGCGGAAACTCCGGCATTCAGGGGAAAAGAAAAATTTGCTAAGAATTTAGCTGATCAGGTTTTTCCTAATGCAAAAAAATTGACTCCTGAGCAGGCTTTTATGGAAGAGATTGCTGGTATGAGCTGTGCAGCGAGTACCAAAGACCCTGCTGTTTTAAAGGAAACTGTTCTGAGAGAAACGGCCTTAGGTAATTTTGATTTCGTAAGAGGAATCAATGAATATTTAGCAAAAGATGCAGCAAAAGGCGCTTATAAAAAATAATCAAAATTTTTAAGAAATTGTAAAAGGCGCAGCCGAAGGCTGCGCCCTTTGTTTTTTTGTAATAAAATGAATTTATGCCATTAATTGAATTAAAAAATATAGTAAAAACATACACAACAGGAGAGGATAGTTTCAACGCTCTAAACGGTGTTTCTTTTTCCGTAGAAAAAGGTGAGTTTGTAGCGATAATGGGAACATCAGGGTCGGGAAAATCCACCTGTATGAACACTTTAGGAACCCTTGATAAACCGACAAGCGGAAGTTATCATCTTGACGGAGTTGATGTGTTTTCTCTTGGTGCGGATGAACTTTCCAAAATCAGAAATTTAAAAATCGGATTTGTTTTTCAGGGGTTTAATTTGATTTCAAGAACTTCTGCTTTAGAAAATGTAGAACTTCCGATGATTTACAAAGGTGTACCGGAAGAAGAGCGCCATCGACGTGCAAAAGAAGCTCTGGAAATTGTCGGGCTTAAAAACCGTGAATTTCATATGCCGAACCAGATGTCCGGCGGTCAGCAGCAGAGAGTTGCAATAGCAAGAGCTTTGGTAAATGATGCTCCTCTTATTCTGGCAGACGAACCTACCGGTAATCTGGACACTAAAACAAGCATTGAAGTTATGGAATTTTTTGTCAAATTGAATAAAGGTTTTGACGGAAAAGAAGGTAAAACAATAGTTCTTGTAACACACGAACCTGATATTGCAGAATATTGTTCAAGAGTAATAAGGTTTAAAGACGGAAATATTGTATCAGATCTTCCAAAAGACGAGTGGATGAAGATTAGAAACCATGAAACATAAAAAAAATATCCGGTTTTTCCGGATATTTTTTTATTCTGAAATTATTTTATGCAACCATCCATTTTGTATGCATTGAATGCCCGAGACCGCTTGTATAAGTTGCGCCTGCCCCGTCAGCCATTGTTGTTCCGAGACCGACCCCCTGCGTGCCGAGTGAAATCGGTGTATTACCATCCTCTCCGCTTACACTTCCAATTGAAGGTGCTTCTATATGCGGGGTAGGTTGGACTCCCTGAGTACCTTCAACACGAGGTCCGACAGTCAATCCGCCAAACGGAATCTTTGAGCCGCCCTGATATAAACCGTATGGATAATTTTGTTCTAAACCTAGTACTGATAAAGTCATACTCATATCCTTTTTTACTTATACATATATATTAACGTTATTTTTAGGTAAAAATTGCGTTTTTTATAAAAAAATTTACAAAACTTTACAAATAAATTATAATTATTATATGAGAACAATAGGAATTATTGCACCTTCAGGTTGCGTCAGTGAAGAAAAAATAAATAATGCAAGATCTAATCTTGAAAAGTCGGGGTTTAAAGTAAAACTTTCAAGAAATATTTTTGATAAAAATCGGTATCTTGCAGGAAGTGATGACGATAAACTGGAAGAACTGGAGAAGTTTTTTGCGGATCCGGAAATTGATATTATTATGGCAGCAAGAGGCGGTTACGGCGCAATAAGGCTTATAAATAAGATAGAGTATGAAATCATTAAGAACAATCCTAAACCGCTTGTCGGTTTTTCGGATATAACAGCTTTACTGCTTATGATTTACAAACAAACCGGTATGGTGACTTATCACGGACCAATGGCATGTTCTGATTTCGGGGAAATTGAGGAGCCAAGCCTTTCATCTAATAATGGGCTGGAGAATCGTTCGTTTACTTTGACGAACTTTTTGCAAGCCATAAACGGAAATAAGTTAAAGTTTGAAGGTAAAAAAGTATATAAGAAGGGAAAAGCTGAAGGTATAATCTGGGGCGGAAACCTTGCAACAGTCGTATCGCTTTGCGGTTTAGACTTTATTCCGGATAAAAATTTTGTTTTCTTTACGGAAGATTTAAACGAGCCGGTTTATAAAATCGACCGGATGTTTACGCAATTATTTAATATTGATAAGTTTAGAAAAAACTGCAAAGGAATAGTTATCGGAGATTTCCTCGAGGTTGATAATAAAGAATGGTTAGAAGATTTATTCTATGAAATTCCGGTTCCTGCTGCCGGCGGTTTTAGAATAACACACGCAAAAGATAAAATAACAATACCAATAGGGAAAGAATGTATTTTGGACGGGGAAAGTTTAATTATATTTTAAAAAGCTTTGTAATATCTTATAAAAACCGTACCACTGCCTATCGAACTACAGCCGGAGTGATTTTGCTTATAAAACCTACTTCTTAAAATTATAACACCCGCAAGGCTTACCTTAGTGCTGCTATGTTTCCATCCTGACACGGTTCGATATCTTACGCCATTATATTCTAAGTTATCAACAATCCTATAAACATAGGCAATCCGCCTGTAACCCTCACAGCAGGCTCTGCACCTCGCATAAAGCGTTCGAGTCGAGAGATCCGCTAAGTCCCCGTGGAGTACGGCAACTAGAATTTTAGCACAAAAGATTCGCAAATACAAGTTGGGTTGCTTGTTTACAAAGAAGTGCGGGATTGGTTTTACCAATCCCGCACTTCTTATTTAAATAAAATTTATTGATACAGCGGTGCGAGTTTCTTTTCCTGCTGAGGAATTGTACCTTCCGTGATTGACTGGTAAACTCTGTAATCAATTACAGGGAAGCAGTTATCAATACTTTCAATTTCAGAAAGTTTTCCTTCATCGATGTTTCCGCTTTCAATCATATCTGCAATCAGACTGAATCTGTCAACGTGTTCGTTGAATCTGTCAGTTGCATAATCTTTTGCCTGCCATGTTGTGATTAAGAACGGCCAGTCTGAACTTTGCAGCAGCAGATTTTCTCTTGCAAGCTGGTTCAAAGCTCTGTGCAAAAGTTTGTTCTCCGGAATTTCAGGATACTGATCAACAATTGCATTAATACGTTTTTCGCAAGAGTGGATAATAGGCCACATCCATTCTGTCAGGTGGTTCATCCATACATAGAAGTGACCGCCCTGTCCCCATGAGCTTTCCGGAATCTGTATAGCTTCTTTTGGCGGATATTTTGTTATGTATTCACCTGCCGTAAGTCTTTCAACTTCCGGAAGGTAATCGTGGAATTTCTTAACAACCTGCTTGATAAATTCTACGCCTTCAAACCACCAGTGACCGAACAATTCTGTATCAAATGATACCATTACCAGACCTTCGTGCCCTTTTGCAAGCTTATAGTCATTTAAAAGGTGGTAGATTAAAGTTGTATAATGATCTGAATTCTCGTTAACCTTATTCATTGCAAGCACCGGATCATAAAGCATTTTGTCGCCTAAATCCGTTGTAGGTGATGTAATTCTCCAGTAGTGCATGCCGGATTTATCATCTTTCTTGTGAAATTCTCTAAAACATCCGTCACCGGGATATCCGTCTGCAGCAGACCATACCTGATATCCGGCTCTGTCGTTACGTCCCATTACCGCTACCTGAGCGTCCGGAAGCCAGTAAGCTGAATATGTATCATAACCTGTTGCCGGTCTTTCCGGTAGCGGAATATATTCAATATTTCCGTACATACCGATTACACGTCTGTTACCGATTGAGTTACCGCCTTCAATAACGTGAGATTCAGTAAAGAAATAGTGAATATCGTTATTTTGAAGCGTTACTTCAATAGCCGGTCTCCAGTGCTTTTTACCGTCTTTTCCCACATATTCATACCCTTGGCGGTAAGCGCATTCAGGAAGCCAGGCTCCCATAGCTTTCTTGCCGAACAATCTTTTTGTAGTATCCTGACCTACTTTGAATTGAGCGTTCAGGTTGCTGTCAGTTGCAAGAAGCGGTGAAAAACCGTGAGTTGCGCCGGAGGTTGTAATTTCTATGCAGCCAAGGTCTTGATATTTTTTGAAATATTTAATCAAATTCTTTTCGTATTTATTTACAAAATCATCTCTTAACTTGTTCCACAAATCAAAATAGTATTTTGCAAGATATTTTAAGTGCTGCGAATGAGCAACTTTTGGATCAGGATATCTGTCCAAATCTTTTGCAACAGCCTTGATCCTTGAATCAATATATTCCACAAAACCGTTTTGCAGGTGTTCATCATTCAACTGCTCTGCAAGAATCGGAGTTATACCGACTGTTAATTTCGCTTTTATACCTTCATCATATAATTCTGCGATTGCATTAAGCAGAGGTACATAAGTTTCTGCCATACATTCGTAAAGATTTTCTTCACCGAATGGCCACATACCTGCTTTTCTATAATAAGGCAGGTGGCTGTGTAACATAAATACGAATTGTCCTACTGACATTTTTGCCTCCGTTCATTTCTCGTGTTTGAATATATATTTTTACATTATTATTTATAACATAATCTTATCAAAAAATTAACTCTTTAGTATTAATTCAACGGAATAATGTTACAAATGTTAACTATCTTTCAGGTCTGTAATTCCCTGAAATCGCTTATATAAGGATTATATAAGATTATTTTATTTTGTAAAATTTTTTATCCGATTGCAAACATGTAATTATTATTTTTTGAACAGGTTGCACAAAAATCAGTTTCTGCTGTAATGTTTTTCGAAAAATCTTTAAAAGAACTTCCCGAACGTCCTCGGTAATCATTTGCAAGAAACGGGCAGGCGTAAACACCGTTCTGGCAAAGAATACGTCCATACGTGCAATCAGTTTTCTTAGACGGTTTTGAAAAATTGTCATCTTCAAAAGAAGGATGTGAAACTGTTATTTGAATATCTGTATTTGTTATATCTTGTTCTTTAAAAATTCTGTTAAAGTTTTCAAAGATTTCATCTTCATTTAACTTGTAATAATTTTGCACGGATAAAACAGAATTGAAATTATATCTGCTAAGAGTTTTCAGCGCATAAATTGTCTGCCTGAAATTACCTCTGTATTTAGCTTTGTCGCTTTCAAGTTCATTATAATGCGTTACGGACAATTTAAAAAATATCTGATTGCCGCCGCATTTGTTCTGTAAATTTAAATTATTATTTAAATTTACCCCTACCCCTGTATTTGCCCCTTCTTCTTCGACTTTTTTCAGGAATCTTATTTTCTTTTCGTTCAAAAAACTTGCATTAGTGCAGATACAAACATTACATCTTTTGAGACAAAGTCTGAGTATTGTATTAAAGTCCGGATGTGTCATAGGTTCTGCCCCGGTAAGATAAATGCAATACAAATTTTCATTTTTTGTATCTTCTAAAGCTTCTTTAATTTTATCAAGAGAAATGAAATCTTTAACCTGTTTTGTTATTCCGAAACTGTTTGCAAACTCTATATAGCAGCTTGAACATCTCTGGTTGCAGTTTTTTGCGGTAAGTTCAATAAACAGATTATTAAAATCCGCAAGCTTATAAACAGGGGCTGTATAAATACTGTTACTCATAAATCCTCCTTTTTGTACCGACTAAGACATGTTATTCCACTCAAGATAAAAAAAGAATTATCCTGTTGGGGAAAGGTAAATGTAGCATATTAGTGAATGGTGAGGAGTTTAAAACCACACGGAAACTTTACCCTTTACACCTGACATCCAAATTGATTAATAGCAAAGATAGTGTTATAATGAGTACATGAGTTCGGAAGCTGAAGATAAAAACTTGAAGATGGTCGGGCTGGAACTCATGTTCCTTACCCCGGAAAAGTATAGCCATGAAGACGGTATTACAGCGGTTGAGCTGGCTAAATTAGTTGACCTGCCTCTGGAAGAGGTAAAGAAAAAACTCCAGATTCTAAAAGACAAAAACATTGTGCGCGTTAAAGGTATTAACCCAAAATACTGGAAGTTTGACGAGTACAATTTTCAACGTCTTGATGACGATGACGATATTTTTCACCTTTTATGCAACTTTGAAGATGTGGATTTTGACAGGTATTTTTCTTATTGATTTTCCCGACTGCTCCATACTTCGATAAAAGACTCTCTTGAGCGGTTGTGCTTAAGTTCTGCCCATTTTGGAAAAAAGCAGCCCGGAATTTCTCCGGCTTCTCTATGGTGGCGTACGCATTCGCAGCAAATCCCGCGATTTCCGCATTTTGTTGACGAGCAGGTACATTCTAATATATTTTCATCTTTTTTGCATTCCATAATTCTTGCTCCTGATTATTGTTGGGTTTCACCCAATCTACAATTACTATTTTTCCTGATTTTTTAGATGACTTTTAGAAAATTCACATCCGCAATAGTTTTGTCTGTATATTCCTAAATCTTTTGAGAGTTTATTTGTTTTCAAAAAGCCGTCTTTTTTCTTGAAATCTATGGCAACATATTCAACTCCATCCTCAAGAGATTTACCAATTTCTGTTATCATTGCATAATTCTTGTGAGGACTAATAACCAGTGAAGTCGTAAAATACTTTATTCCAAGCTCTTTTGCCTTTTCTGCCGCCATCTTTAGCCTCATCCGTATACAAACATCACACCGCCTGCCGCGCTCCGGCTCATTTTCCAAACCCTTTACCTCTTCAAGAAATTCTTCATGCCGGTAATCTTCCGCAATCAAGTCCACCCAGTGATACATACAGACAACTTTTTGAGCTTCAAGCCGGCGTTCATATTCTTCTTCTGTATCAAGGTTTGGATTGCAAAAATAAACAACAGGCTCATATCCCATCTCTTTTAATAAAGAAATGGGATATCCGGAACAAATTCCGCAGCATGCATGTATCAGTATTCTTTTACTTGTGTTTTGCTCCATGTTTTATTAACAAATCCTTAAGCTCATAATATGGCTTAACCCCTACAAACTTTTCTCCGTTTATAAACATAGTTGGAGTTGCATCAAGCCCTAATTCATCTGCTTTTTTTAAATCTGCCTCTATTTGCCTTTCCGTATCCTTTGACTGGAAATCTTTAATAAATTTTTCTCTGTCAAAACCGAGCTTATCCGCAAGTTTAAGCATATCATTCATTGTCTTTGGCTGATTCTCATAAAGAAGCGAACTCATTTCCCAGTAATTATTCTGATGTTTGGCGGCAATTGCCCCTCTGGACATAAAGCATGCGTTAGGGTGCATATTGACTGAGATATAAGGATTGCATTCCTTATCAAACGGGAAATTATAATGCACAACTTTTACATTTGAAAATTCTCGAACAACCTGATGAAGCATAATATTGTGAATATAACACAGGGCACATACATAGTCTGAATACAGCTCTATTACAACATCTGCTTTCTCATTTCCCAGAATGTTACCCTTTACACGGTACGGATTATAAGTCATCTTTCTGTATTTAAGGATTGATTTAGACTTTTTGATATGCGGAACAAAGTTATCCGTAATCCCGCTGTAACAGAGAAATGATACAGCTAATATAAGAAGAACTATAAATGTTTTTGTATACTTTTTAACACCGTCCACAAAATCAATAACCGTTGATTTTATTGAATCAACAAACACACCCGGTCTGCCGGAACACGCAATCAAAGCTATTATCAAGTCTATAAAATAAGTTATGACGCACAGTATGCAAAGCTTCTGTATTTTAAATAAACTCAGCCCTGCCAAAACCATTGAACATAAAAAAGCAATTGTACCAAGCGTTGTTATATAAGCTTCCGTTTTTTTAAATACATCAAGGAATTTTAAAAATCTAAAATTCTTTAGCTTTTCCACAACGGTCAAGAATAAAATAATCAGATAGAAAAATATTCCCCAATAAGCCAGAGGTATACCCCAGAATTGCGAAACAGATGACCTTGCTACACCGTCACAATCCACAAACTCGTTTATTGAACAAAAGCTTGAAAGCGCATACTGATCATAATTTGCGGTATAATATATACATGCCAGTTTTATCGACAATCCAAGCCCTAACAGGGCTAAAATTTGTATTGCTGTATTCTTTTTATTAATATTCATAAAACCCAACTCCCGTCTAGTCTACACTACTAATTCTAATATATAATAATCTTATTTCAATAATAAAAATGCCTGTGCGGTGTACTCCTTTCTCACTAGTTCTGCTTACCTATTTTACACCCTTCTAAAATAATTGTTAAGATTCGTTACAAAATCATACGTTCTAATGATTTTATTTAAAAAATATACTGCTAATATATAACTATACTCCTTAAAAAACGACGATACACATATCCCTAATCAACAGCTATGCACGATAAAAAGTTCATAGCTTTTTTTTTGAAAAAGGCGGGTAAACATATTTTGCAGACCTGTAACACAACAAGCAATTTGTTATAAAATGTAAACTTTTTGTAACAAATTTTTTATATAAGTCAATTTTCAACCTTCAGTTGTTTTATACTGACAGGAAGAAGTGTTATGAATATACAGCCGATTAATAATAGTGTATCAATGCAGGGCGGGCAGAATAACAATGCCTGGAATAACCTGAAAAACAGCGTCGTACAAAAAATAATTGACGTTGTACCTGAACACACCCATAAAGAATCGGCAAAAAAACTGGAAAAATGGAATAAAATAGATAACTGGGTTTCTAAACCGGCTCAAAACAGAGGTATTATGGGGGCAACTGCAATACTTACCCAGCCGTTTATTGATTACAACAACAAAAAAGTTGACGACGAGACCAGAAAAATGGCTTTCTTAAACAGACTGGCGGTCATTCTTGCCGGGACAAGCGTCGGTATGTTTATTGTAAGAGGTCCTATCCATACTCTTACTGAAAAAATGACTAACCTCAAAGGAAAATCCAAATTCAGCAAAGCTCTTCTTCCTAAAAAGTTTATGAATGAAATTGCAGAAAATGAAAAGTTTCTGAAAAATTACAGGGTCGCTCTTTCTACATCTCTTGCCGTTGCAACTTGTGCTATAACAAACTTCCTGCTTGATGCACCGCTTACGATTTTTCTTACGAATTTGTTCCATGATAAATTGTCAAACAAAAAGAAAAAAGCCCTTCCTAAAGGGCAGGAGGTGAAAAATGGTTAAATGTTCACCTCTTCAAAAGGGTTTTGAATGGGTTTATCAAAACTTTAAGAAAAATACCGCCACTATGCTTGTAATAACAGGGACTGTAGGCTGGGGCTTATCATCTCTTGCTCAGGTGGGAGCAGTTCTTTTTAACCCTAAAATAAAAAAAGAACAGAAAGGGTTTCTTGTTCCACAGGCTCTTTTGGACGCTGCCGTAAATATCGGATGCTTTTTTGCAATCACGCAGTCTGCAAAGAAAATAATTTCAAAACTCGCTTCTACAGGCAAAATTGCGCCGGACAAAGTCAGGACATTTTTAAACAAAAACAAAGACCTGTACGGAGATAAAGTCGGAAAACTTTCACTCGATCTGGATGAAGTTATCAAACAAAATCCAAAATTCCCGAAAGAATCTTATTATTCTTACAAAAACTATGTAACCACAATGGGAACTCTTGGAGCAAGCATTTTAGCCTCAAATATTGTAACTCCTGTTATCAGAAACTCTATGGCATCAGATATGCAGAAAAAATATCTTAACAAACGCCCGCAGCCAATGCCGTCATCAGGAAGCATGAAAATATAATTCAAATTTGCGCTATAATAAGAAAAAAGGAGTGCAAATATGGATTTTGAATACGGGATAATAGGGGGCGGTCCTGCAGGATATACAGCAGGGGTGAATCTTGCAAAACAGGGGCATTCAGTTGTTTTGTTTGAAAAAGATAAACTTGGCGGAACCTGTATGAATAAAGGGTGTATTCCGACTAAATCATTTCTGCATTCAGCCCTTGTGTATTCAAATCTCAAAAAAGCTGCTGAATTTGGAGCTTCTACGGATTTGAGCAATTTTGATTTTTCTAAAGTTGTTGAAAAGAAAAACCAGACAGTTGAAAAAGTAAGAAAAGCGCTTGAACTTACCGTAAAAAATTCCGGCGTAAAAACCATTTACTCGGAAGCCTGCATAAAAGATAAAAATACTATCGTTGCAGACGGTCAGGAATATAAAGTCGGGCAAATAATAGCAGCCTGCGGTTCAAAGCCCAAAGAGCTTAAAGGAATGGAATTTGACGGAGAATTTATATTGAACTCTGACGATGTTCTGAATCTCAATAAACTTCCGGAATCGGTATTAATCATCGGCTCCGGAGCAATCGGCACCGAGTGGGCAAGGATATTTTCCGCATTTGATAGTGTAGTTACTGTAGTCGAGCTTGCAGAACATTTAATTCCGACAGCAGATATTGAAGTTTCTAAAAGAATCGAAAGAATTTATAAACAAAAGGGGATTAAATTTTATCTGAATGATTGTGTGGAGAAAATAGAGAATAAAACCGTATACCTGAAAAGCGGAGCGTTTATTTCACCGGAAATTATACTTGTTGCCGTCGGAAGAGTTCCTATTTGTCCCGTATGCGAAGGAATAAAAATCCTCGGGGATTCCGCGGGAGAAATCCAGCTTGCGCATTACGCAATAAATCAGGCAAAAGAATACACGCTTAATATCCCGTTTGAAAAGAGTTTAACCCCTTCTGTTATATACGGAGAACCTGAAATTGCGTGGGTTGGTTTAAGAGAACAGGATGTTGATGAAAGTTACACAAAAACAACGCTTCCGATTACAGCCCTCGGTAAATCCTGGTGTGATGATGCAACAGACGGATTTATTAAACTGATTACAAAGGACAATCTGATATACGGCGCGCACATTGTCTCAAAAGAAGCCTCAGCGCTTATTCATACCCTGCTACTTGCAATGCAGCAAAAAATAACTCTTGATAAGCTTAAAGAAATGTGTTTTGCCCACCCTACGTATTCGGAAGGGATTTTTGATACTATTTGCAGAATAACTTAAGATATGTTATTATAGATCGCTTCGGGCGGTTCAGATGTTCTATTGCAATAATGTTGAATTTTAAAGCAGTAGTAGTGTGGAGCTTGCTCCACACTACTTAGTATATCTGTAAGTTATTGTCGGGCTAAAGCCCGACCCATAAACTACCCGTTTCGTGTCATTGCTGTACATGTCAAGTAATTAGTTACATTTTACTTAGAATAAAAAAGGAGTAATTACTATGACATCAACAAGCAATAAG